>JBOFGW010000275.1:0-2562 GCA_051649325.1 Burkholderiaceae bacterium
GCATGGCCACTACGGTCATCAACCTAATCGAGGAGAAGCAAAGTGTTGAAACAAGCTCAAAAGGGTTTCTCCCTGATCGAACTGATGATCGTTGTGGCGATTATCGGTATTTTGGCGGCGATCGCCCTTCCGCAATATCAAAACTACACCATCCGTGCACGTGTGACCGAAGGTATTAGCGTTGCCGGCGCAGCGAAAACCGCCGTGTCTGAGACTTATAGCTCACGCTCTGGCGAAGCAATTGCAGCTTACGCGGGTACTGGTGCAGCAGTTGCCGGATCCCCAGGTTTTGAATTCGTGCCTACGCGTGATGTTGCTTCGGTTGCGATCGCCGCTGTAGCCGCCGGCGCAACCCCAGCTGTTGGCGATGGTCGTGTAACCATCACTTTTACTAACACGTTTGCTGTTCCGGGCATGGTGATTCGCCTCACGCCTGGATCGGGTACACCTCCCGCCACAGGTATTCCCGCGACTGGTGTACGTCCAGGCAGCCCAATCGTTTGGGGTTGTGATGCGAACGCTGTCGCAGCTAACTTCAAATATGTACCTGCAAACTGCCGTAACTAATAGTTAGTTCTGATAGTTTTATCGAAAGGCGCCTTTTGGCGCCTTTCTCCTTTTTGCTCGTGTCTTCAATGTCTAAATCACTGGCTTTTTTCACGCACCTTGGTATATCTGCCTTTGTCGCCTTGGCGATGATTTTTATCGTATTTGTTGTGTGGTATCCCTCACCGCTATACAAGGCAGTTGGTGTCACTGAAATCTTTCTCATAATTATTGCCGTTGATGTGATCATTGGGCCTTTGATTACACTGGTGGTTTTTAAAAAAGGCAAAAAGACTCTCAAGTTTGACTTATCAGTGATTGCTGCCGTCCAACTTGCCGCGTTGATTTACGGCGCGCATACAGTATTTGTTGGTCGACCTGCGTTTTTAGTTTTTGCAAAAGATCGCTTTGAGGTTGTAAGTCCAACCGAGTGGGATGCACAGAGCGCCCTAACTGCGAAACAAGCGAATAATCTGGCCGCAGCACAGTCGGTATTTCAGCCAAAGTGGGTGGCTGCTGTTGAATCAAACGATCCCGAACGCCGAAAAGACATTTTATTTGCAGCGGCTACCGGAGGCCCAGATTGGCCCCAGCTTCCGGAGCTCTACGTTCCGCTTGAAAAAGTACAGCCGGAAATTATTAAACGCGCCAAATCCCTCGCGGATTTAAAGCCACTGAATGTCGGCAAAGAAGCTGAGATTGATGCCCTTGCTGGGCAGTTTGGCGCGCAAGCCAAATGGGTGCCGCTCAAAGCCCCGGCGTTGGACATGGTGGTTCTGGTGAATGGCGAGACCGCCAAGGTGCTCAAAATGGTTGATTTGCGGCCGTGGTAATTGCTAAAGCTGGTCCTCGCTTTCGAGGGCTATAACTCAGAACAAACACGCCCGACTGACATCTGATGTTTGATGCGATAGCGTCCAATAATGCGTACGACTCTCAATCTTGATCCAGATGTGCTGATGGCAGCCAAAGACTTGGCGCGCCGCAGCCTATGTGCTTGCGCTCGCGGTTAAGCAGGGCAACCGTTTGTCACGTTCGACAACCGCGTTGCACTGGATACGGTGCGCAGCGCGGAGCCGCGTCATTTGCTAGTGTTGTGAGCGCGCGCTTCAGCGCACAAACGTACCGCTCTTGCCGCCTTCTTTGCGCTGCAGCGAAACCTCTGCAATTTCCATCCCCCGATCCACCGCCTTGACCATGTCGTAGATGGTCAAGAGTCCGACTGAAACTGCCGCCAGCGCTTCCATCTCCACGCCGGTCTTGCCTTCGCACTCTACCGTCGCGCGGCAGGTGATTGTTGAATCTTTCTGGCTCACCTCAAACTCAACGGCCACGCGCGTGAGCGCGAGGGGGTGGCACAGCGGAATCAGATCGCTGGTTTTCTTTGCGGCTTGTATTGCGGCGATGCGGGCGATGCCGAGCACGTCGCCTTTTTTTGCGTTGCCGGCTTGAATCAGCGCGAGCGTGGCGGGCTGCATGCGGATGCGGCCTTGCGCGACGGCGATGCGTTTGGTGATGGCTTTATCGGCCACATCGACCATGTGGGCTTGGCCGGCGGCGTCGAAGTGGGTGAGTTTGGATTGGTCTGTCATGGTTGATTATGTATAGCGTAGCGGATCGGGTTTGCATCGAGTTCACCCTCACCCCTACCCTCTCCCGTCAAGGGAGAGGGAGTAGTTGGAAACACGCAGTAACAACCCCAATACCCGCTACCCTTTGCTCAGGTGAATCGATCGTTATCATACGGTGGATGAAGATGCGGTTTGCTCATTCTTTGCGCTGTGCCGCAGTTGCAACTCTTTCGCTGGCAGTGGCGGCAGCACCCGTGCATGCGCAGGGCGTCCCGCAGGCTGCGCCATCACACGTGGATGAGCAGTCCCCGGCTATGGGTACCGCACCGCTGCCCTGGCGCTTGAAGCAAATCGCGCAAGCCCGAACCGCCGCCACTACCGAAGCGCCACTACCCAAGCCGCAAACCAGCTTGCCCACGCTGGGCGCGCCGGAAACGCAGGATCT
>JBOFGW010000276.1:0-3954 GCA_051649325.1 Burkholderiaceae bacterium
GCGATGCGCTTTACCTCCAGCGAGTGGATGAGCCAGGCGCTCAACCTCACGCAAATCGCCCGCAAATCCATCGCCACGGAAAAGCCGGTGCTGATCTGCGGCTTTGGCCGCAGCGGCCAGCAGCTTGCGCGGCTGCTCAAGCGCGAGGGCATCGACACCATGGCGATGGACTTGGACCCCGACCGCGTGCGCGAAGCAGCCGCCGCGGGCGAGAGCGTGGTGTTTGGCGACGCTGCGCGGCATGAAACACTGATCGCCGCCGGTCTGTCGCGCGCCGCTGCGGTAGTGATTACCTACGCCAACACAAATTCTGCGCTGAAAGTGCTGTATCACATCAAACACCACGCACCGCACGTACCGGTGATTGTGCGCACGTATGACGATGTAGACGCCGACAAACTGCGCGCCGCCGGCGCCACCGAAGTGGTGCCAGAAATTCTCGAAGGCAGCCTGATGCTGGCCAACCACGCCATGCTGCTGCTCGGTGTGCCGCTACGCACCGTGGTAGACCGTGTGCGCGAGATGCGCGACACGCGCTACGCGCTGCTGCGCGGCGTGTTCCGCGGCGCGGACGATGCCGGCCAAGACGCCATCGACGCCGTGCGCATGCACTCCGTAGTGCTCACCGCCGATGCCGCCGCCGTCGGCCAAAGCGTCGGCACGCTTGGCCTAGAACTGCTCGGCGCAGAACTCACCGCCATCAAACACGCCGGCGGCATGCGCGCCGTGGCGGCGGAAGAAGATGTGGATCATCAGCTTGCTGCGGATGATGTACTGGTGCTGCGCGGTTCGCCGGAAGCACTGGCGATGGCTGAAGAGCGGTTGCTCAAAGGCTGAAAACAGTGACGGGTGAGGTGAAGCTATCCCGCTTGTCATTCCGAGCATAGCGAAGAATCTCAAGCCGACGAAAAACAAGATTCCTCGCTGTGCTCGGAATGACAGCAAAAGCGATGTATCGTCACTCGTCAAAGCCCTTCATCAGCCGCCACTCAACATGATCCTCGACCCCAACTACATTAAGTCAAAAATCCGCACCGTGCCCGACTGGCCGCAGAAGGGTGTGATGTTTCGCGACATCACGCCGCTGCTGCAAGACCCCAAGACGTTTCGCGTGCTGATTGATCTATTCGTGCACCGCTACATGGATCAGAAGATTGATCTGGTCGCGGGCATCGACGCGCGCGGTTTTGTGCTAGGCAGCGTGATTGCGTATGAGCTAAACAAGGGGTTTGTCCCCATCCGCAAAAAGGGCAAGCTGCCGTTCAATACCATCGGTGAAGAGTATGAGCTGGAGTACGGCAGCGCCACGGTGGAGATTCATGCCGACGCCTGCAAGCCCGGCGACCGCGTGCTGCTGATTGACGATCTGGTGGCCACCGGCGGCACCATGATCGCCGGCGCAAAGCTGCTGCAGCGCCTGGGCGGCATTGTGGTGGAATGCGCCGCGATTGTGGATTTGCCCGAGCTGGGCGGCAGCGCTGCGATTCGCAAACAAGGCTTGCCGCTGCACACGCTGTGCAATTTTGAAGGGCATTAACATGGCTGTACGCAATATCCATGCGCTTTTTCAGGCATTTTTGGCTCAAAAGGCGCATGGATATTGCGTAGTCGCCTTTTTATTTGCGCTATTTTCACTCACTGCAGCGCTGCCGGCGGCAGCTACTGAGCTCACAGGCCAAGCGCTGTTTGACCGCGTCAAACAAGGCGGCGTGGCACTCCTCATGCGGCATGCGCAGACGGTGCCCGGAACGGGCGACCCGCCTAACTTCAAGCTGAGCGATTGCGCCACGCAGCGCAATTTGTCTGAAGAAGGCAAAGAACAAAGCCGCCGGATTGGTGCGGCGCTGCGCGACGCGGGCGTTGCGCCCACAGCGGTGCGCTCAAGCGCCTGGTGCCGCTGCAAAGACACCGCAAAGCTCGCGTTTGGCGATTACCGCGTGTGGTCGCAGCTGAATTCTTTTTTTGATGCGCGCACCAACGAGCCCACGCAAACCGCGGAGCTGGTGCGCGCGCTTCAATTGATGAAGCCCAATCAGATCGAGGTGTGGATCACGCATCAGGTCAATATCACCGCGCTCACCGGCCTCAATCCGGCCATGGGCGAAATCTATGTGCTGCGCTTTGGTGGCCGCCAGGTTGAAGTGATCGGTCGCATGCGCTTGTAGCCGCGGGAACTTTTGGCCGGGTTTGCTGCAATGGCCAGAAAACGCCCATGTTCTTCACCTCACCTTCCGCTGAAAGCAACAACGACGCACACATCGCCCAGCGCATCGGCCAGGGCGACCGCGCCGTGCTGGCCGATCTGTATAGCCGCGAATCGGCGCGGGTCTATCGCTTTGCACTCGCCATGTGCGGCAACGAAGCCCTTGCGGCCGATGTCACGCAAGACACCTTTATCGCCTTTGCCCACAAGCCCGGCGGGTTTGACGCGGCCAAAGGCGCGCTGCAAGGCTATCTGATGGGCGTGGCGCGCCACCACGTGCTCGCCGCTATCCGCCACACGCATGATCCGCTGGATGCCGTCACCGAAGAGGCCGCAGACACGCAAGACCCGGATAGCCTGCTGGTCGCCAAAAGCGACCACGCCGCACTTATGGCCGCCATCGCGCAGTTGCCAGTGGTGTTTCGCGAAGCGCTGGTGCTGGTGGAGCTGCAAGAGATGAGCTATGCAGACGCCGCCGCGCTGGCCGGCATTGAGCTGAACACCCTGCGCACGCGCTTGCATCGCGCCAAGAAAAAATTGGCGGAACTTTTGGGCGCGCCCGCGGCAATTGGAATACACGTATGAGCACTTCTTCATCCTCCACTGATCACCGGGCGGCCACGCTGGCAGACGCGCTGCGCCAAGGGCGGCAAACGCTTGCGCAGCAACTGCCGCCGGCCTACGTGCAAAGCACGGTGCTGGCGGCGTTGCCACCGCGCGCTGCCAAGCGGTCGCGGCCAGCCACGCTTGCCGGTTGGATTGAAGAGCGCACGCTTGGCTGGATTATTTCCGGCGGGCAGGTACGGCAGGCGCGCATTGCGTCGCTGGCACTGATCGTTGGCGTGCTGGCCGGTGGCGCGGCGTTGCTGGTGGGGCAGGCGGCGCAGTCCGGCGCGCGCGCGGCTACGCAGGTGGCGACATCGTTCATGCCGCTGGTGGGCAGTGAGCGCATGGGCCAGCAAAGCCTGGGCTGGGTGGTGGCTACCGATGTGCCGCGCGCGAGCTTGTCTGCCATGGGCCTGCCGTACGACCCAGCGCGCGCCGGCGATACGGTGCGCGCAGAAATGCTGGTGAATCCGTCTGGCGAAGTGCTGGCGGTTCGGTTTGTTCAATAAGTTTGGGGTATTTGCGATGAAAAAATCCTTGCTTTCCTTATTGCTGCTTGCAGCCCTGCCCGCGCACGCGCAGCAGCGCGGCGAGCTGGAGCTGCTGATGGAGCGCATCACCCCCGAGCTGCAGACCGTGATGGCGCAGGCCGGCGGCGCGCTTGGCGAGCTTTCGCGCGAGGTGCAATTGCTGGTGGGCGACACGGATACGCTGTTTGCCGGCCGCGAGATGTCCGGCAGCCGCGTGGTGAAGGGCGCACCGTACTGCGCCGATGCGGTGAATGAAAACGTGCAGACGCTGGCTGATGGCAACCGCATCGTCAAAAAATCCACCACCCGCTGGTGCCGCGACAGCGAAGGCCGCACCCGTCAGGAAACCGAACGCGGCGAGCGCAAAGTGGTGTATCTGCGCGACCCGGTGGCGGGCAAGAACTGGTCGCTCGATCTGCAAAACAAAAGCGCGGTGCAGATTGGCAGCAGCCGGCTGGGGATGGACAGCATCGATAGCAGCGCCTGGCGTGAGTACGGCGAGCGCATGCGCGAGTGGGCGCGCGGCTTGAGCGAGCGCATCAAGTCCAGCACAGCCGACAAGACCGGCAGCGCCAAGGCCACCGCAGACCCAGTGGTGATTACAGAATCCGTGAC
>JBOFGW010000277.1:0-3235 GCA_051649325.1 Burkholderiaceae bacterium
GACCGACCGGTGTTGCCAATAGGAATACGCCCGGTCAGCGCGCCGAGCGGAGCAAGCGCCAGTCGGGCAACTTGCCCGAATATTTCCTTTGCATCCCGCTGATTGATGGCGAATTTGAGCATCGCCCAATGATTGGCCAAATGCGGCCCCAGAAAGGGTTGCGACAGTATATGCGCCCGCTCGAGAGCGTTCCATGCTGCTGGTGCGTCGCCAGCCTCCCGAGCTCGCACAAAAGCCGACATCTCGGAAGCAATCAGGCGGCGGGTATGCAGCGTGCGGCCAAGCCCGCGCCACCGTCGCTGGCGATACCAATAAAAGCCTTGCGCAAAAGCCCAGATGAACGGCGTCATGATCCCCGCAGAAATGTCCACTTCGTCGCGGTATTCAGTGCCGCCTTCAGCCGCAGGCGCAATGGTGATCCAATGATCCCATTTGGAAATCAGCGCGCTATAGCCATTGTCGCGCAGCCGCTTGGGCCAAGCTCCCATTTCGGGTTCACAAAGCGAGCTTACAATCCACTGTGTCCCGAATGGTAAGATTCCGAAAAGCCGCAGCTTGACCTGATAGCTCCCGCCGGGTTTGAACGCTTCCAGCGGTTCGTCGCCAACGGGAATGAAGCGCACCAACGGCCATGCGATGTGGATCAGAAGCTGTGCGGTTTGCACTTCCTTCCAAACCGTTTCGGGGGGAAGCACTATACGGGTTGAGCGGGACACTTTCATATCGCAGTCTCCCGCAACTCAACGGTCGCATGCCTGAAAACTTGCACACCACCGGTCAGCGCCAGCCCAGCCATGATACTCGCTACGATCAAGTCGGGCCATGCACTGCCTGTGCCGAATACACCCAGTGCTGCTGCGATCACTGCCACGTTCCCGATGGCGTCGTTGCGCGAGCATATCCAGACCGAACGCATGTTCGCATCGCCGGTGCGGTAGCGGTAGAGCAGCCACGCAACACCGACATTCGCAGCGAGCGCCAACGCGCCGATTGCTCCCATCAATGCCGGGTCGGGCGTGGTGCCGTTCACGAAGGCGAGAACGGCGCTGCCGGACACCCAGGCTGCAAAGCCAAGCATGAACACCGATTTGAGCAGAGCCGCGCGCGCGCGCCATGCCAATGCCGCCCCAACGACTGCAAGACTGACAGCATAGTTCGCAGCATCGCCCAGAAAATCGAGTGCGTCGGCTTGAAGCGCGCGGCTGTCCGCAGCTGCGCCTGCAAACATTTCCACGAAAAACATGGCCGTATTCACGATCAGCGCAATCCAAAGAATACGCCTCCAGCGCGGATCGGCCTTGGCCGTCTCGCTTCCGCAGGCGCTCTCGCAACAACTGTCCGCCATTCAATATCCTTCTCGACAAATCCCGAGTCGGACATCTATCTACACCCTGTAGCAACTACAGGGTCAAGCCCAAAGGAAAAGCAGTGAAAATAGGCGAGTTGGCAAACGCAACCACGACGAAAGTTGAAACGGTGCGCTACTACGAAAAGATCGGCTTGCTACCCCCGCCGGCGCGCACTTCGGCCAACTACCGCGCATATGGTAGCGATCATCTTGCGCGCCTCTCATTCATCCGCCGCGCCCGTGATCTCGGATTCACGCTCGAAGCGGTGCGGGAATTACTCACATTGTCTGACGAAAAGGCGCAATCCTGTGAGGCAGTCGATGGCATCGCCCGCGTTCACCTCACTGAAATCGACCGCAAGGTGGCCGACCTTACCGCGCTGCGCAACGAACTCGACCGCGTGATCAGCTCCTGCCGCCACGGCACCGTTGCCGATTGCAAAATTATCGAGACGCTGGGACCACGGGACGCCAATCAATAGCCGCGTTATCACTAAAGCTTGGGAAGGCGGCGAGGCACTGTTGTTGATTGAACAATTGCCGTGTGCGTTGATGCGAACGGAACGAAGAGATCAGCCACAGTCTCAAGCTCTTGTGCATCACGGACCAAAACTTGGGCTACGAAGCCGTCTGTTCCCGTAACGCGATGCGCTTCAACAACCTGGTGGGTGTTCCTCAGCATTTCCGCAACTTTTGTCAGCTCGCCTGGCAAGGCTTCAATTCGCAAAAATGCAGATACCTTGAGCGCGAAGACGTTGGGATCGATCACAATAGTATATCCAAGTATTGCACCGGCATCTTTCAATTTTAGAACGCGCTCCCCGATGCTCGGGCTGGACAAACCAATTTTCTCCGCAAGATGTTTTGCGGATATTCGGCCATCTTCGGTCAGTGCCGCGATTATCTTGCGATCAATCGTGTCGAGCTGCCGGGTTACATAACGGCTTCGGTTCATAGTTTACCCCTAGCTGGATGACGCCAGCGGGGCCTTGTGATTGCGAAGGCAAATGTTCGATTTTGCCTTATTTGTGTGAACTCTCCGCAAGAAATTGTTGGTCGCGAACCCACCCAGCAATGCGACGAGCATAGTCCGCAGGCTCAAGATTGAAGGTCAAAGGTTGTTTCCGGTTTCGATTGCAGAGTCGAAAAGCCGGTAACGCCTTCGTGAAACCATAGCTGACCGGCTGTCCCAGCAGCTATCGTTAGTTCAATAGTCAAATGGGACATTCTTGAACGAAATCAACAATTCGGGAGCAGTGCAATGATCTGCCATGTTCAACCAAGTTCAAATTCGGGACAGCGTCTGTAATGGCCTATTCTGCGACTGCCTTGCTTGTATTGGCGTCGCAATGCGCACCAAGCGTCGCTCCCGAAACTGTACTGGCGATCATACGGACTGAGAGCAATGGCGAGCAATTCGCTCTAAACGTCAATGGTGGGAGGCAACCCGCCCGCCAAACCAACGCCGCAGATGCCGCCGCAACTGCCCGCCGCTATGTGGCGGCGGGATATTCCGTCGATCTGGGGCTTGGTCAAATCAACTCACGCAACATGCGCTGGCTCGGCCTGACTTGGGAGACGGTATTCGACCCCTGCACCAACGTCGCCGCATTGGCCCGTGTCCTCACAACGAACTATAATTCAGTGAAAGCCGGGCGTGATCCGCAAACCGCCCTTCGGGTCGCACTCTCGATGTATAACACGGGAAGCCAGACGCGCGGCTTTCGGAACGGATATGTTGCCAAGGTCGTTGGCAACGCGAGTATCGCAAGCTCAGCGATACCTTTTCGTAATGAGATACCCGCCGTTGCCATCGCTACGTCTCCAAGCGTCGATCTGGCTGAGAATCTTGCAGCCGAAAACACCGCGCCGCCACTCATCTTGCAA
>JBOFGW010000278.1:0-1862 GCA_051649325.1 Burkholderiaceae bacterium
CGCGATGCATTGGCATTTGCGAAATGATCCACGGCGCCAGGCGCCATTTTCCGCCGTGATAACGGACCAGCGGGCGCGTGGTATTACTGATGGTATCGGCGCTTGTTTTCATAGTAAGTTCGAATCCCGCCTTCTCCGCCAGTGTAAAAATCAGTGTAAACAGCCGTCAGAAGCGTGCAGTAATTGCCGGCGTTTGCTTCTGAAAGCCACTCTGCCAAATAGCTTCACTTGCCTTCACACGGCAGGGGTCACATGTTCGATCCATGTACCGCCCACCAATGAAGAACGCTTTTCTCATGCCGCCTTCTTTCTGCTCAGTGTAAATTCCCGGTGTAATTTTTCCAGGGCGCTAGCGCCGTCTTGAATTTGGTCGCTGCTCAAGTGTGCGTACACCCGCTCTGTCACGGCCGTGCTTGAGTGACCCAAAATCTTGCTGACGATGTGCAGCGGCACGCCGGCCTGAATCAACAAGGTGCCGTTGCTGCGCCGCAGATCGCGGTATTGAACGTGGGGCATGTCTGCCTTGATGCGAGCACGTCGGATCCCGGACTTGACGCCCTCGAAGTTGATGGTGATCGGCAGTCGGTCCAGATACGGGCGCAGCGGCGCGATGATCGGCACGCTACGCGCCTTCATGGTCTTTGTGCCCCCGGTCGGAAAGACTATCGCGTCATCCTTTACCATTTCCGGCGTAATGCTTAATACTTCGCCGCGGCGGCAGCCAGTCAGAAGCGACAACCATATAGCGAGCGCAACTTGCTCGCTGGCCGCGTCGGCCAAGCGCTGCACTTCCGGCAGCGTGAGCCATGTGGTGCGCGCATTGTGCTCGGGCAGCCGCTTAATCAAGCCGCTGTAATCCTGCGCGACCTCGCCGCGCTCCCAGCCCTGTCGTAGCGCTTTGCTGAGCGCGCCGAGACTGCGGTTGATCGTGGCCGGCTTGTAATGGCCTGTCATGTCTTGCACGACACGCGCCACGACCTGCCGCGTGTCGCTGGCGCGGAAACCTTCACACCACCGGCCGATGCGCGCCGCATGGTGGCGCGCGGTTTCAGGGCTGCGTAGCGTTGCGGCGTGGCGCCCTGCGTAATCGGCCATTAGCTGCACCAGAGGCGGATCGCCTTTAATGACAACCGATTTTGCGGGCATTGACTCATGGAGTGCGCGGACGAGCTCTGCCTCTACGCGCTTGGCATCACGCGCAGAGCTGCCCGGCGGTAGCTGTCGGTGAACTCTGCGACGGCGGACGCAAGCTTCGGCGTGCCAAATGCCACGGGCGTCTTGTCTGATTGGCATTGTGCCTGCTCCTTTGACCATGTGAGAACCGCTTGCAGGTCGAAACGCCTGCGTTTACCGACCATGATACTGGGGCAGCCATCAGCCACCATGCGTGCGATGGTGCGCTCGCTGGTGCGCAGGTACGCGGCGATTTCGGCCGGAGTTAGAAGCGTGTTGTCACTCATCTTGGGTCAACTCTCGGTACGCGTGCGTTTTCGGGCCAACGATAGGTCCAAGTGATTAAGTCGGACGCGAAGGATTCCTGTTTGGCTCTGCACACTGCAATTCGGCAGGGGTCTTTTGAAGACGCAGGCTGCGACCAATTCCCTCCGTTCCACCAGCGCCAATAATCAGCATCTTCGTGAGTGCTGGCATTCCACCAACCCGCAAATGGCGGCGGCCCATCGTGCCATTCAAGCTTGCTCAAATCACCCCCCCCAAAGCGCCGCGCGCTCTTCCTGTAGCAGCTCGTCGCCGCGCTCCCACACCCAGCGCTCCAAATTAACCACATCGTCAGGCATGCCGCCTAGCATTGCGTACAAGTCCTTCAGGCGCTCTGCGCCCTGCTTGGTAATGGATCCGGTGAT
>JBOFGW010000279.1:0-23880 GCA_051649325.1 Burkholderiaceae bacterium
GGGTGCTCCGTCTATCAACAAGTGTGAATAACTTCTCCCGGAATTCAAAAGGAAGCGGTTATTCACATTCATTGATCCAAACAAACGCTGGTTGTCCACAGGCTTATCCCTTCAGCGTCTGTTCCAAAACATGTAAAGCATGGTTCATTTGCGTGTCCTTTCCACGCTCGGAACCGATCTTTCTGACTGCATGCAGCACGGTGGTGTGATCACGGCCACCGAATAATTCACCGATTTCAGGCAGGCTTTTCTGCGTGAGTTCTTTGGCCAGATACATGGCCACCTGCCGCGGCACCGCAATGTTGGCGGGCCGGCGTTTGGAATACATGTCGGCCACTTTGATCTTGTAATAGTCGGCCACGGTTTTTTGAATCACCTCGATCGAGATCTGGCCGCGCGAGACCTGCAGCAGATCGCGCAGCGCGTCTTTGGTGACGTCCAGCGTGATCGGCCGGGCATGGAACTCGGAGTAGGCCACGATCTTGCGTAGCGCGCCCTCAAGCTCGCGCACATTACTGCGCAGGTGCTTGGCGACAAAAAACGCCACTTCGTCCGGCACCGGTTTGCCGAGCTCTTCTGCTTTTTTGAGCAGGATGGCCACGCGCATCTCAAGCTCGGGCGGCTCAATGCCTACCGTTAGGCCGGAATCAAAGCGCGACTTGAGCCGGTCATCAATATCAGCCAGCTCCTTAGGATAAGTGTCACTAGTGATGATGATCTGGCTTTTGGCGGCGGTGAGTGCTTCAAACAGATAGAAGAACTCTTCCTGCGTACGCTCTTTGCCGCCAAAGAACTGAATGTCATCGATCAGCAGCAGATCCAGCGAGTGGTAATAGCGCTTGAATTCATCAAACGCTTTGCGTTGGTAAGCCTTTACTACGTCGGCAACGTACTGTTCTGCGTGGATGTAGCGCACCCGCGCCTTGGGATTGGCATCCAGCATCTGGTTGCCGATGGCGTGAATCAAATGGGTTTTGCCCAGGCCCACGCCACCATACAAAAAGAACGGGTTGTACGAGGAGCCGGGGTTGTCTGCCACTTGTTGGCCGGCCGCGCGCGCAAGCTGATTGGCCTTGCCATTGACGAAGTTATCAAACCGCAGCGCATCGTTGACCTTGGAGCGGTCAAACTGCTCAGCGGAGAGCGAAGCGCCCATCGAGGTTGCTGTAGAAGCTAGGTTGCTATCGCCCTGCGGCTGCGCAGCAGCGACTCGCTCATCTTCTGGTGCGGCCATTTCAGCGGTGGCAAGCTCAATGGAAACATTGACCGGCGTGCCCCAGAACCGGCCGGCCAAGTGTGACAGGCGGGTGAGATATTCAGCCTTGACGTGGTCGGCCTTGGCACGATTGGGCGCGCAAATGGCCAGTGCATTGGCCTGCACATCAAACGATTTGGGCGCGAGTGGCTTAATCCAGGCCACAAACTGCGCCCGGGTTAATTCTTGCTCCAGCGTGTCGAGTGCGAGCTGCCAGAAATCACCCAAGCTGCCTGCCGGCAAACCCGCGGCGGGCACGGCGGAGGACTCAGCACTCATCGGGGAAATGTCTCATCAAGATTGTTGTTGTCGGTTGGATGTTCTTGTCGATGCTGCTTAAACCCCGTGATGCGCGTCTAACCTGCCTTTAGGTGGGCCTACTCCGGCCTGCTGTTTAATCTGCTGCTGGGTGGGCAATACCGCGTACAAAGCCCGCCACCAACGCCCGCTCAATCTCAAACCAAAAGTATACCTGCTGACCGCCAAGTTATCCACAGAGAAGGGTCGAAATATAGCCAAATTTTGGCCCGGAAAACGCTTTTTTCTGACCGGTGGACGGACGGCCGCGCTGTGGTTGCAATGCATGTAACGCCTTGACAGATAAAGAGAAAATGCGCTCTAATCAAAGGCTTTTCTCAATCCAGCTCAGGGATGCACTGATGGTGGCTGGCGGGAAAATAGTATCCCCAAAAACAGAAGCTCTTCGTAGCATCGAATCACTGCAGGAATCGTCATGAAACGCACCTTCCAACCTTCCGTTGTGCGCCGTAAACGTACCCACGGCTTTCGTGCCCGCATGAAAACCCGTGCTGGCCGCGCCATCCTGTCGGCGCGCCGCGCCAAAGGCCGCGCCCGCCTGGCCGTATAAGGCCGTCAAGGCTACCAAAAGGGTACCAGAGTTATTCACATGGGCAGGCTCACGCTGCGGCGTATCCGCGGCCAAGCCGCCTTTAGCGCCGGGCTGAATTCGCGCCCGGTTGCGACCAGCAAACACCTGGCGGTGTATTACACCCCCAGGGTCAACTCACCAGAGCAAACCGGCGCCCGGCTGGGCCTGATCGTGGGCAAGCGCTTTGCCCCGCAAGCTGTCACCCGCAACCGCGTCAAACGGGTGCTGCGCGAATGCTTTGCGGTGGAAGAGCTTGGCAGCGGCGCAGCCTTTGTGCGCGTGCGCTCGCCACTTGCAGCAGCAGCGTTTTCCCCCACTTTCAGCATGGAAGTGCGCCAGTTGTGGCACACTGCGCGCGCCGCGATCCTGCTGGCAGAGCGCGCTGCACCACCTGACCCCCGCCCGTGATGGATTCTGTGTTTTCCTTTCTGTATTCGATTCCCAGCCGCTTGCTGCGTGCGCTGATCGGCGCATATCGCTATCTGTTCTCGCCGCTAGTGGGCATGCAGTGCCGCTTTTACCCAAGCTGCTCGGCCTATGGCTTAAAGGCGATCGAAGAGCACGGCGCAGTGCTGGGCAGCGCGCTGACGGCCTGGCGCATCGCCCGCTGTAACCCCTGGTGCGAAGGTGGCGTGGATGAGCCGCCGCCGCACGGCACGCCGCTGTCCCGTGCTTTTCGCCGCCAATGTGCCTGCCCGCAAGACGCTCCCCATAACTCTTAAACCTTAGATAGAAGCGAGCATTTCGCCGTGATGGATACCCAACGCCTGATCCTGTGGATCGTTTTTTCGATGTCTGTGCTCTTTATTTGGGACGCATGGCAAAAACACACGGGCAAGCAATCGCTATTCTTTCCCTCGCCGGTGGCTACGCAGCCGGGCGCAGCCAAACCTGCCGGCACGCCGGGGGCAACCACTACACCTGCAGGCGGGGCTGCGGCTGGAACTGCTGCGCCTATCGCCGGCGCTGCACCTGGCGGTGCGGCCGCTACCGCAGCACCGGCTGTCGTGAACGGCCAGATTCTCACGCTGCAAAGCGATGCGCTCAAGCTGGACATTGATACCAAAGGTGGTGTGGTCAAACGCGCCACGCTGCTGCGGCACAAAGCCAATGACGATGTGACCAAACCTTTTGTGCTGCTGGACGATGCGCCGGGCAAGCCCTACTTTGCCGAAAGCGGCCTGTTTGGCCCGCCGGATGCGCCGGATCATTTCACGCTGTTCACCGCGCAATCTGGCGAAACGGTGCTTGCCGAAGGCAAAGACAGTGTTGCCCTGACGCTCACCGCCGAGCGCGGCGGCCTGCGCCTGACTAAGACCTACACGCTTGCGCGCGGCAGCTACGCGATTGCGGTGAAGTACGAGGTAGAAAACATTGGCGCCCAGCCGGTGCAGCCCAGCCTGTATGCGCACCTGCGCCGCCACGCCGAAAAGCCGCCCGGCAACCCGGTGAACGACTTTTTCATCGTGACCTTTACCGGCCCGGCCATCTTCACCGATGCGCAGAAATACCAAAAGATCGCGTTTGCCGATATCGAAAAAGGCAAGGCCACGTTCGACAAGACCGCAGACAACGGCTGGGCCGCGCTGATCCAGCACTACTTTGTCAGCGCCTGGGTGCCGCCGCAAAAAGTCCCGCGCGAGTACTACGCAGAAAAAACTGATCAGACCGGTATCTACCGCATCGGCTACAAGACCCAGCTGCCGGTGATCGCACCGGGTGCGAAGGCGACGCACGAGACCACGCTCCTGATCGGCCCGCAAGATCAAAACATGCTCGCTAAAGTCGCGCCGGGGCTTGATCTGGTGGTGGACTACACCTGGCTGACATTCATCGCCAAGCCGATGTTCAACCTGCTCACCTGGCTGCACGGCATTGTGGGCAACTGGGGCTGGGCGATTATTCTGCTCACCGTCGCGATCAAGGCGATTTTGTATTACCCGATGACCATCAGCTACAAATCCATGGCCAAGATGAAGGCAGTGATGCCGCGCGTGACTGCGCTGCGCGAAAAGTATGGTGAAGACAAGGCCAAGATGAATCAGGCCATGATGGAGCTGTACAAGAACGAGAAGGTCAATCCCTTCGGCGGCTGCCTGCCCATTATGCTTACCATTCCGGTGTTTCTCGCGCTGTACTGGGTGCTGCTGGCCAGTGTAGAAATGCGGCATGCGCCCTGGATTTTGTGGATCAAGGATCTGTCCACGCCCGACCCGTGGTACATCCTGCCGGTGATTCTGGCCGCCACCATGTGGGCGCAGTTCAAACTCAACCCGCCACCGCCAGACCCCATGCAGGCGCGCATCTTGATGATCATGCAAGGTGTATTTGCGATCATGTTCCTGTTCTTCCCCGCGGGCCTGGTGCTGTACTACATCGTGAACAACGTGCTGTCGATCGCGCAGCAAAAATTCATTTACTGGCGGCTGGAAAAAAGCGGCTATTCAATGAAATAGCGCGGGCCGGCGCACCGCCGGCCCCGTGCTGACCTAGGGGTTTGCACGAGGCATCGAAACATTGTTTACGCAATATCCATGCGGGTTTTCAGCCATTTTGGCTTGAAGAGGCGCATGGATATTGCGTACATGCGATAGCATTTGCGGTTTCGAGCCGGGGTGCTGCATGCGAACGCGCCAACTTCTGCTGTGCCTGTCTACGCTGCTGTTTACTGGCCCCGCGCTCGCGCAGGATACGGCGCTGTCGCAATTGCAGATTCCAGACCGGCCCGTTGCGCCGCCAGTGCCCTTGCCCGCCCTGCTTCCGACGCTGCCCTTTGGCGCGGCACAGGCGGTTGCCGCTGCAAGTGATGTGGATGCAGAGTCTTTAGCGCCACCCCACAACAATCCGTTTGCCTACCCCGCCGATGCGCGGCCAAGCGATGATGTGGTGCGCTTTCGCAATCTGCTGCTGACCACTGCCGCCGTGGGTGGTGTGTATTGGTACGGCAAGACCAAGTGGTGGCAAAACGGCTTTGACAACAAATTCAAAACCGTGGACGAAGGCTGGTTTGGCGTGGATACAGAGCACGGCGGGCAAGACAAGCTGGGCCATTTTTCGTCCACCTACGTGGGCACGCGCTTGCTCACACCGATCTACGAATCGCTGGGCAACGACACCGCCCGGGCGCAGCGCTATGCGTTCTGGACCTCGGTGGGCGCGTTTGTGGGGATCGAGGTCCTGGACGGTTTTTCCGCCGAGTGGCGCTTTTCAAGGGAAGATTTGATCGCCGACGTAGCCGGCGGCTTGGTTGGCCTGGCCTTTGAGCGCTACCCGGCTCTCGATCAGCTGGTGGATATCCGCTTGCAATACCGCCGCTCCATCAAGCCCGACGGCACGAAAGAAAGATTCGCGCCTTGGGCCGACTACAACGGCCAGCGTTATCTGCTGGTGTTCAAAGGCAGCGGCGTGCCTGCACTACGTCAAAACTGGATCACGCGCTATTTGGAACTGTCGGTGGGCTACGGCGTGCGTAACTTTGAGCCCGGCCTGCCGCCTGATCGGCCGCCCACGCGCTCGGCCTATGTGGGGCTGTCCATCGATCTTGCGCAGGTCATGCGCGACACCGTCTACAGCGGCAACGGCGAACGCAGCAAAACCCAGTTTGTCACCGAAAAATATCTGGAGTTTTTCCAAGTGCCCGGCACAATTGTGCAGCGCGAGCGAACACTGGACTGACGCGCTGCAGCGCACAGGCCAGCATGCCAAACAGGTCAGCGTTTGCTACGCTGCAAAGCGTGGTGCCAATTCTGTTGATACAGAGCCAAATCAAACATGCAGTACGCAATATCCATGCGCTTTTTCAAGCAAAAATGGCTGAAAAAGCGCATGGATATTGCGTAGATGCTGTTTAGAACGATAGAAAACCATGACCCAAGCTTTTATCTGCGACGCTATTCGCACCCCCATCGGCCGCTACGGCGGCGCTCTCTCTTCTGTGCGCACGGATGACTTGGCCGCCATCCCGCTCAAAGCGCTGATGGCGCGCAACCCGCATGTGGACTGGGCCGTGGTAGCCGACGTGATTTACGGCTGCGCCAATCAAGCCGGTGAAGACAACCGCAACGTGGCGCGCATGGCGCTGCTGCTCGCGGGTTTGCCGCAGACGGTTGGTGCCGCCACCATCAACCGCCTGTGCGGCAGCGGGCTGGATGCCGTGGGCACGGCGGCGCGCGCAATCAAAAGCGGCGAAGCGCAGATGATGATCGCAGGCGGCGTGGAGAGCATGAGCCGCGCACCGTTTGTGATGCCCAAGGCACACGCGGCGTTTGCGCGTGAGAACGCTGTGTACGACACCACCATCGGCTGGCGCTTTGTGAATCCGCTGATGAAGGCGCAGTACGGCGTGGATTCCATGCCCGAGACGGCAGAGAACGTGGCCGCAGAATTTGGCATCAGCCGCGCCGATCAAGACAAGATGGCGCTGGCTTCACAGACCAATGCCATCGCCGCGCAAAACAGCGGCTTCTTTGACGCAGAGATCACGCCGGTGAGCATCGCGCAGAAAAAAGGCGATGCCATTGTGGTGAATAAAGACGAACACCCGCGCGAAACCTCGCTCGACGCGCTTGCAAAACTCAAAGGCGTGGTCAAGCCCGATGGCACGGTGACGGCAGGCAACGCCAGCGGCGTGAACGATGGTTCCTGCGCGCTCTTGATTGCGAGCGAAGCCGCCGCAAAAGCAAACGGCCTCACGCCCAAGGCGCGCATCGTCGGCATGGCCACGGCAGGTGTTGCGCCGCGCATCATGGGCATTGGGCCCGCGCCGGCCACGCAAAAACTGCTCGCGATGACCGGCATCAAGCTTGAACAGATTGATGTGATCGAGCTGAACGAAGCCTTCGCCGCGCAAGGCCTTGCGGTGCTGCGGCAACTGGGCGTGGCGGACGATGATGCGCGCGTCAACCCCAACGGCGGCGCAATTGCGCTGGGCCATCCACTGGGTGCCAGCGGCGCGCGGCTCGCCACCACCGCAGTGAATCAACTGCATCGCATCAAGGGCCGCTATGCGCTGTGCACCATGTGTATCGGCGTAGGCCAGGGCATTGCGGTGCTGCTGGAGCGGGTATGACCATCACGCGCGTCGAGCCGGCCGATTCGCGGCACGCCACCATCGTGCATCACGCGCCGTACAAAAGCACGCTGCTTCGCACACCTGTGCAGCCGCTGGTGAACGCGCCGCAGACTGCGCTTGAATTGTCCGGCCCAGTGGTGGATGCAAGCGCGCTATACCCGCACAGCGATGATCTCACCAAGCAGTGCGACGGCGCGCCGCTGGGCGAGCGCATCATTGTGAGCGGCCGCGTGCTGGATGCGTTTGGCCAGCCGCTGGCCGGCACGCTGGTGGAGGTGTGGCAATGCAACGCCGCAGGCCGCTACAAGCACGAGGTGGATCAGCATGACGCGCCGCTCGATCCGAATTTTCTCGGCAATGGCCGCGTGCTGACGGACGCGCATGGCCGTTACCGCTTCACTACCATCAAGCCTGGCGCATACCCGTGGCGCAATCATCACAACGCGTGGCGGCCGGCGCATATTCACTTTTCTGTGTTTGGTCACAGCGTGTTGCAGCGATTGGTAACGCAAATGTATTTTCCCGGCGATCCGCTGCTGGAATTCGATCCGATTTTCAACAGCGCACCGACCAGTGAAGCCAAGCAGCGCCTGATCTCGCGTTTTGATATCGACACTACGCAGCCTGAATGGGCGCTGGGTTATCAGTTTGATATTGTGCTGCGCGGCGCAAGCAATGCAAATTCGGCTACGCCAACTCAGCCATGAGCGCGCTTATGACAACCGGCTCGCAAACCATCGGGCCATTTTTTAAATACGCCATCACCTGGCGGCAAACTGCCAAGCTGTTTGATGATGCGACCGTAACCGTGAGCGGCACACTGTTCGATGCGCAAGGCGCATCCGTGCCCGACGGATTTCTTGAGCTGTGGCAGCAGCGCGCCGGTCAGCGTGGTGGTGAAGGGTTTGCACGCGTGTATGCGGATGCGCAAGGCAAGTTTGTCTTTCATTGCGACGCGCGCCCAGTGTTTGTCAGTGTGTTTGCGCGCGGCCTGCTCAGCCAGTTTTCTACCCGGCTGTATTTTGCTGCGGATGAAAATGATTCCGTACTCAAAGCCGCTGGTGCGCGCAGTGCGACTTTGCTTGCAGCACCCAGCGGCAGCAACGCCTATCAGTGGGATGTGCATTTGGGCGGTGCGCAGGAAACGGTGTTCCTGGATGTGTGAGATTCCTGAAAACTGCTAGATTCCTCGCTGCGCTCGGAATGACGGCGTGATTGATCGGACGTTGACCTAGAAGAGAGGTTTCCTATGCCCTTTGTCCGTAGCTCCAACTGCCGCATCTTCTGGCGCGCCGATGGCGACCCTGCCCATCCACCGCTGATCCTGTCTAACTCCCTGGGCACGGACCACATGCTCTGGCAGCCGCTCATGGCCGAGCTGACCCAGCATTTTTACGTGGTGCGTTATGACAAGCGCGGCCACGGCGCAAGCGATGTACCTGCCGGCGAATACAGCATGGAGCAGCTCGCGCGTGACGCGCTGGCGGTGGCCGATGCAGCCAGGCTCGCGCGCTTTCACTGGTGCGGCGTATCCATCGGTGGCATGACCGGCATGCAGGCGGCGCTGCTTGCGCCGCAGCGGTTTTTGTCGCTCGTGCTATCCAACACCAGCGCCGCGATTGCGCGGGAGGTGTTTGAGCAGCGGATCGAACTCGTCAAAGCCGGCGGTATGGCCGCGGTGGTGCATACCGTGCTTGGCCGCTTCTTCACCGCGGCATTGAAAAGCCGCAATCCTGCGCACTATCACGCGGCTAAACATCATCTGGAAACGATGGACCCGGTGGGCTACCTGGGCTGCAGCGCGGCCATTCGCGATATGCAGATCGCAGAAAAAATCCGCGCGATTGAAACCCCCACGCTGGTGATCACCGGCCAATTTGATGAGTCCACTCCTGCGGCGATGGGCGAGGCGATTCAACACAGCATCCCCGGCAGTCAGCTCGTGCAGCTGCCCACCGCGCATATTTCCGGCAGTGAGATGCCTGCGACCGTGGCCAAGTTGATCGTGGATTTTTGCCGCGACACCGTGGCGCTGTCGGAAGATGACCGTTATCAACTCGGCCTAGCCAAGCGCCGCGCCACACTGGGGGCGGATTACGTGGCCGCACGGCTTGCGAACGCGACCGATTTCAATCGCGAGTTTCAAACCTTCATCACGCAATATGCGTGGGGCAGCATTTGGACGCGCGGCGTGCTGCCGGACGAAACGCGCCGCCTGCTCGTGCTGGCCATGACGGCCACAGGTGCGCGCTGGGATGAATATCAAATCCACCTGCGCGCCGCGCTGGATGCAGGCCTGGAAGAAGCCACGCTGCGCGAAGTGCTTATGCAAATCGCGATCTACAGCGGCGTGCCTGCAGCAAACACGGCCTTTTACGCAGCGCAGGCCATGCTCGCGGAGCGAACGCAGAAAAAATAGCACAAACGCAGTACGCGTTTGAACGCGACATAGGTTCTACGAAGATCGTTGGAACTCGCCGCTGACTTGCGCATCCAACTGCGCAAGCCTGTGTAGTGCCTCCCTCATGCTTCTGTATCCCGTCACGATTTTTCTCTCCGCGTTTTTGTTGTTCCTGGTGCAGCCGTTGATCGGCAAGCAGGTATTGCCGTGGTTTGGCGGCAGCGCCGGCGTGTGGACGGTGTGCCTGGTATTTTTTCAAGTGTTTTTGCTCGCCGGGTACGCGTATGCGGACGCGCTGTCGCGTCTTCACATGCGCGTGCAAGCGGCGGTGCATACCGCGGTGCTGGCAGCCAGCGTGTTCACGCTGCCCATCATTGCCAACCCTGCGCTGCGGCCGGTGCATCAAGCCGGTGGCGAAGAACCCGCGTGGCAAGTGCTCAAGCTGCTCGTGCTCACCATCGGCATGCCGTACTTTTTGGTAGCGACCACCGGGCCGCTTTTGCAGAGCTGGTTTTCCAAAGCCTACGCGTATGACCTCGCGCGTCAACAGCGCGTGTACCGCTTGTTTGCGCTATCGAATTTTGCGTCGCTGTCGGCGTTGATTGCTTATCCGTTTGTGGTCGAGCCGTTTATCAGCGTGCGGCAGCAGGCGATGGCGTGGTCGGCCGCATTTATCGCGTTTGCGGCGCTGGCAGCAGTGACCGGTTGGGTCACCGCGCAGCGCTGCGCCCGGCTGCCGCCGGCGGCAGATGCGCAGGCTGCAGCACCCACTTATTTGCCGCCGCAACTCAGAGAGTATGTGCTTTGGCTCGCCTTGCCGGCGCTGGGCACCGCTTTGCTGCTGGCGGTGACCACGCACATCACGCAAAACGTTGCCTCGGTGCCGTTCTTGTGGATTTTGCCGCTCTCGCTTTATCTGCTGAGTTTCATTCTGTGCTTTGAGGGCGAGCGCTGGTACCCGCGCGTGCTGGTCTATCCGCTGTTGATGGTGATGATCCCTGCAATGGCTTGGGCACTTTCTGCCAGCAACGCGGTGCTCGCCATCAACATCGCAATCCCGCTGTTCGCGGTGGGCCTGTTTGTGCTGTGTATGTTTCTGCACGGCGAACTGGCGGCGGCCAAACCCGCGCCGCGCTATCTCACGCGCTTTTATTTGTGCATCAGCGCGGGCGGCGCGCTGGGTGGCTTGGCAGTGGGCTTACTCGCGCCGGAACTATTCAGCGGCTATTGGGAACTGCCGTTGGCGTTGATGGCCTGCGCCGTCGTGCTGTGGCTGCTGCATCTGAGCGGCGGTAGCCTCGGGCATTCGCTGCTTACCGCAGGGTTTACGGCAGCAGCGATGTTTGGAATCCACCAAGCGGTGCCGCAGGCCACGCCGCTGGTGCATTGGGGTGCCTATGCGCTGGCGGTGGTGGTCTTGCTACTCATCGTCTCGTCACTCACCCGCACCACGCGCACGGTGACAGCCAGCGCCGCAGCCGCCGTGCTGGTACTGGCCGGCTACGCCTCTTGGCAGTACTACGCCTTGATTGTGAAGGACAGCGTTGCCATGCAGCGCAATTTTTTCGGCGTGGTGCGCGTGGATGGAGACGCGTCATCAGAAATCCGGCGCTTGAAACATGGCGTGATCACGCATGGTTCGCAGTTCATTAGCCAAGAGCGGCGGCGCGAACCCACCACGTATTACGGCGCGGCATCTGGCGCAGGGCTGGCCATGACGCATTTGCGCCCCGGCCCTTTGCGCGTGGGGTTGATCGGCATGGGTGTCGGCACGATGGCGGCGCACGGCCAGCAAGGCGATGTGCTGCGTTTTTACGAAATCAATCCGCAGGTGATCACGCTGGCCAATGAGAAGTTCACGTTTCTGCGCGACTCCAAAGCCAAGATCGAAACCATCCTGGGCGATGCGCGGCTGATGCTGGAGGCCGAGCCGCCGCAGAACTACGACGTCTTGATTGTCGATGCATTTACGAGCGACGCAATCCCTGCGCACCTGCTGACGCGTGAAGCGCTGGCGGTCTATCTGCGCCACATGAAGCCCAGCGGAGCGGTGCTGTTTCATATCTCCAATCGCTACCTGGATCTGGCGCCGGTGGTGCAGATGCTGGCGGAAAACGCCGGATTTTCAGCGCAGTTGCTGGTGGACGACCCTAAAGAGTATTGGCTCTCGCGCACCAGCTACGTGATGGTGACGCGCAATCAAGCGCTGCTGAGCAACACCGAAATCGCTGCGTATGTTGAACCCATCAAGGCACGGCCTGGCCTACCGCTGTGGACCGACGATTACAACAATCTGTTCAAGATTTTGAAGTAGTCATCGCTTCAATCTTAAAGTCAGCTACGCAATATCCATGCGCCTTTTCAGGCAAAAATGCCTCAAAACCCGCACGGATATTGCGTAAAGTAGCCAAAAAATCTATGAAAACGCCGCAAACTCAATTGATACGCGTGATCCGCGCCGCAGTCGCCGGTGCATACGGCCGGTTGGCAGCAAAGTAGGCAATGAGCGCGTCGATGTCTTGCGCGCCGCCCAGCCGGCTCGCGCCAGCGATCAGGGTGGTGTAGCCATCGCCCCCTTCGGCAATGAAGCTGTTCACAGCAACGCGGTAGTTCGCACTCAAACTGATCGGCGTGCCATTCAGCATCATGTTCGACACCTTTGCGCCGGCGGCCGCGGCGTTGTCCCAACTGTAGGTAAAGCCGGCAGAGGGCTGCAGAATCCGTGCGCGCGCGGCGTTGGCGCCGGACCATTGCTGCTCGAGCAAATCCTTGATCTGCTGGCCGGTGAGCGTCATCACTACCAGGCTGTTGCCAAAGGGTTGCACGGTGAAGGCCTGGCCAAAGGTCACGTTGCACGGCGGTGTGGCGCACACAAAGTCTGCGCGGATGCCGCCGGCATTCATAAACGAAATCTGCGCGCCGCCTTTGTCTGCCGCTTTGGTGGCGGCCAGCTGCGCATCGGCAATCAAGCGGCCGGCCGGGTGATCACCGCCGGGGGCCGCAGTGCGGTCAACCGTGCCGCTGATCTGGCCGATGTCGCGGTTGGCGCGCGGCGCAGCCAGTGCCGCGTACTCATCCACAATCGCTTTCGCTGCCGCGTTTGAAGGTGCTGCGGGGAATTTGGCAGCGATGGCGGGATCGGTATTGGCATCGTTGACCACCGGGAGGTTGACGGCGGTGAGTTTGGATTGATCGATATTGCCGTCCGCGCCGATCTCAAAATCCAGCTGCGCAATGCCGCGGCCAAACGCGAAAGACTGCACCAGGCGCATGCCGTTACGCACGCAGTTGTAGCCTTGGTGCGTGTGGCCAGACAGCACAATGTCCACTTCTTTATTCAGCTTGTCGGTGATATTGAAAATCTCGCCGCGCGCGTTGGCGCAGGCGGTGTCGTTCCAGGTGCTATCGGTCACGCCGCCTTCATGCACCACCGCCACAATCGCGCGTACGCCTTTGGCAACAATCTCCGGTACGTACTTGTTGATGGTCTCTGCCTCGTCCTTGAATTTCAAGCCGGCCACGCCTGCGGGTAGCACGATGGTGGGCGTAGTGCGCGTGACCACGCCCACAAACGCAATTTTCTGCGCGCCCACGGTCTTGATCACATAGGGCGGATACACCGGCTTGCCGCTCGCGTCTTCGACGTTGGCGGCAAGAAAATCAAACTTCGCACCCGTGTAGGTTTTTGCTTTGCTGGAGCACGAGCTCAGGTTCGGGTCAGATGTATCGGTGTTGCAGCCGCCGGCCACCATGCGCCGCAGTTCTGTGATGCCTTTGTCGAACTCATGATTGCCCACGACATTGATATCGATCTTCATCGCATTCATCAACTCGATGGTCGGCTCATCGCGAAAGAATGCAGAGATCAGCGGCGAGCCGCCAATCAAATCGCCGCTGGAAACCACCAGCGTATTGGCAGGTTTGGCCGCGCGCAGTTCATCAATCTTGCCGGCTAAAAACGCGCCGCCGCCGGTGCGCACACTCACCATCTTGGTGGCATCCGCCGGGTCGGGCAACATCAGCGACAGCGAGCCTTTTTCAAGATGACCATGAAAGTCGTTGAACGCCAGCAAGCGCACCGGTTCGGCCTTAGCCGCCCCCGCGCTACCGCCCGGCGCAGCACAGCCGCCCGCAGTCATTAGTACAGTCGCAGCTAAGCTTGCGGCTGCAAGTGTTGCCCAGGGTACATTGCCGCGTTCATGAAATTTCATTGTGTTCCTCCAATCAAGCGCCAGAAAATTGCGCAGTATGCGGCCCGCGCATGACGCGCCGGTGGCATTGCTTTTTTGGCCTGCCGCCGCGCGTGCGTGCAGGGGCAAGAAGTTTCGCACACTGCCTGAGCTTCACGGCGCTGGCAACATTCGTACCAGTTGCCATCGTGCTTGCTGATGAGCATGCGCGCGTGCACGCCGGCTTTGCCGCTGCGCAAACGTGCGAAAGTGAAATCGACGAAGATTTTGGCCGCTATGAAGAGTGCATCCATCACGCTGCGGCCGGCTTGGCTAAAAAACCGCACGCGCTGCTGGGCCTGCACTTTCAAGCCTGGCTGGTGGCTGATCTGGCCGCGCGCCAGCACAGCCCGCGATCCGCCGCTGCGCGCAGCGCACATCTGCGGCAACTGCATGCGCTTGGCCGCAGCACCGGCATCACCGTTGATCAGCTGTGCGCGCTGAAAACCCTGCGCTGCAGCGATATCAAACACCGCATGCAGCAAAAAATCTAATCTATGCAATATCCATGCGCCTTTCCAGGCAAAAATGTCTGGAAAGGCGCATGGATACTGCGTAGAGCAACTTCAAGCGCTCCATACTGCCCCTTGCCGCGGCGTCACCAAACGGTCAAATCGGCTGCTTAAGGTGTGGTTCCCGACGAGCAAAGGAGCCACGCATGAAAACCTCCCTCCACAACACCGGGCGCCGCGGCGTGCTGAAAGGATCGGCCGCGCTGGCGGCCACTGCAATTGCCACACCGCTGGCCGCGCTGCATGCCCGCCAGGCGCTGGCGCAGCAACCCATGATGCCTGTTGCCGGCCCCTACGGCGCGCTTGCGCCAGTGGTTGACCTCACCACCGGCCTGCCGCTGCTGCAACTGCCGCCGGGCTTTCGCTACAAAAGTTTTGGCTGGACTGGTGATTTGATGAGCAACGGCCAGCCCTGCCCCGGCGCGCATGACGGCATGGCCGTGGCGCGCCTGCGCTTTGGCCGCGGCGGCGCAGAGATCACACTGATCCGCAATCATGAACTGGGTGGCGGCGCACTCATCGGCGCAGCTGCGCAGTACGACAAGGCCACCGTTACCCTCAACGGCCAGCCCACCAACGCCGCCGGCGGCACCACCAACCTCACCTTCCGCCGTGGCGAGTGGGAGAGCATGACGCCCAGCCTGGGCGGCACCATCGTCAACTGCGCCGGCGGCCCCACGCCCTGGGGCAGCTGGCTCACGTGCGAAGAGACCGGCACCGACCTCACGGCGCTGGGCGGCCTCAAGCACGGCTATGTGTTTGAAGTAGCGGCCGATGCGCAGCACACCAGCGGCAAACCCATTGTGGGCATGGGCCGCTTTTCGCATGAAGCCGCCGCCGTAGACCCACGCACCAGCGCCGTGTACCTGACGGAAGACGATCGCAACAAAGCCGGGCTGTACCGATATTTGCCCGACGACACCTCGATGCGCCTGGGCGCGCTCGAGCGCGGCGGCAAGCTGCAAGCGGCCAAAGTTAAAGGCAAGCCCAACACTGATTTGCTCACCGCCAACATCGGCGACAGCTACGAATTGGAATGGGTCGATATTGCCAACCCCGATGCAGACCGCGCGCTGTTCACCGCGCCCGATGTATCTGCCGGCTCCACCGCCAGCGGCCCGTTCTTGCAAGCCTGGGCCGCCGGCGCGCTGCGCATGAGCCGCGGTGAGGGCATTTGGTATTCACGCGGCAGCCTGTACATCGTCGACACTAGCACCGGCGTGGATGCAAATGGCGGCCGTGGCCGCGGCGAAGGCGCAGTGTGGGAACTGGATTTGGCCAAGATGCGCCTCACCTGCCTGTTTGCCAGCACCAACCCAGTCGCCGGCAACAACCCCGACAACATCACCCTCTACCCGTGGGGGCCGCCGCTCATGTTTCTATGCGAAGACGGTGGCGGCGTAGAAGACCAGTTTGGTTTTGGCGACCGCTTGATGGGCCTGAACGAAAAAGGCGAAACTTTCATCTTTGCCAAGAACAACATTCAGCTCACCGCGGAACAAGTCGGCGCCGCCGGCAAAAAAGTCGCAGCCGGTGACTATCGCAACCGCGAATTTTGCGGCGCCTGTTTTGATCCGTTCGGCCGCATTATGTTCGTGAACATTCAAACCCTCGGCATCACCTTCGCCATCACCGGCCCGTGGCTCAAGGGGCTGCGCTTTAGCTTGGGCCTGTCCGCCGCGCACCGCATGGATTCAGCGGACCGCAGCGGCGGCTTTGATCTGAGTGATATGGATAGCGCGCGCAGGGAGTGAATCTTAAAAAAGCTTACGCAATATCCATAAGCGTTTTCAGCCGTTTTTGCTTGGAAAAGCGCATGGATATTGCGTGCAGCCCTGTTTATGGTTTGACAGCTGACAGAATCTCCAGCACCGCATCAATCACCGCCTGCGGTTTATCCAAATGAATCGAATGTCCCGCACCGGCCACCACACGGTTACGGCCTTTGCTTGAAAGCCGCGCAATTTCGTCTTGCATCTTTTTATTTTCTGCCTCGATCGCTTTATTGGTCGGGCTTTGCGGTTTGCCGGGAATCAAATACGGGCTCACGCCACGCGTCAAGCACATCAAGGGTAAATCGCCGAGCGAGCCGCGGGCGGCGCGCAGCTGCGCCGCACTCACAGTATTCAAATTGGCTAGCTCAGACAAGCTTGTGTTCCAAAACCGCTGCGACAAAACTTCATTGCGATACGCGGCAGATAGCGCGCGGCCAAATACTTCCGGCGGGCTGCTCACACAAGTAGAGAATGCCTTTGATCCAGGGGGAAAGCCGGTCTTGGCGGCGTCTGCGCACTGTTTGTATTCGGCGTCCTGGCCGGCCATCATTTTTGACATGCCGCCTTGTGTAATGCGGTCAAGCCGAGCCATTTCGTCTTCATGGTGGCCATCGACCAAGACCAGCCCGGCCAGCAGCGTAGGGTAGCGATGTGCAAACAACCGCGCATTCATCGCCCCGTACGAATGCGCCACCAACACGAACGGCGGCGCGAGCTGCGCTGCTTGTAGCAACGCATGTAGGTCTTCTACCGCATGTGCACTGGTTCCCGGCCGGCTACTGTGCTCGCTAAAACCCAGGCCGGCGCGGTCATAGATGCATGCTTTGGTTCTCTTTGCGATTGCTGGATGAACTAGCAGCCAATCCCAGCCCGCCAGCGTCGCGCCCGCATCAAATATCACAGTCGGAGAACCCGAGCCGAGGCAAAACAAGTTGAGCTTTCTACCGCCGATATCCACGAGTTGATTCGGCCGGGCGTACTGCTCCTGATTGGCCGGTACGTCTGCCGCAATCGCAGCATGAGGCAGAGCGGCGATCGTAAGGAAAACAGCATAGAGCAGCGAGCGCTTCATTCCACACCCTTTCGATACAACGGCAAGTTTTTGTACGCAGTATTCATCATCACCTTTGCGTGACAAACAGCATGCTGCCTACACATCATCCACATGCAAGCGATGCAGCACCCGGTGCATCACCGGCGTGAACACCAGCGCCGCCGTGACGATGAACACTAACCCTGCATACAGCGCGTAGCCACCCGCAAACAGCTTGCCCGCTAAAGTTTTGGGCACATCCACCGGCCCCATGCCGCCCAGCAGCATGGCCGCGTTGAGAAACGCATCGACGAGCGGCAAGCGCTCGAACATCATGTATCCCGCAATGCCTGCGCCGAGCGATACGGCCAGCAAACCAAGCGCCAGAACCAAATGCCCCGCCAGACGGCGCCTAAACCCAGACTTTGGCAACAACGGCTGTTTCTTGGTTTCGTACATGGTCATGCTCCTGCGCAAAACGTACGCGCAGATTAGCGTGAAGCCGCGGCCGCCCGGTGCTGCGTGCCGCTACCCATCGTCACAAACAGCATGCGGCTGGGCGCAGCTACTTTCGCGGTATGCCACACGCCGTTGGGCACCACGACTGCGCCGCGGTCTTGCAGCGTAATTGTCTGCACGCCGCCGGGTTGTTCAAGCAACATCTGCACCGCGCCAGAAAGCAGATATACAAACTCATCCGCGAGTGGATGCATCTCCCAACTTGGCCAATCGCTTGCGCATTCAAACTCAGACACCAGCCAGCCGCGGCCATAACTTTCCATCTGCGGCTCAGGCAAAGACCAGAACGCTTCGCCGCCGGGCAGCGATGTGGCTGCGCCGTCTGCGGCCAGGTGAACGTAGGTGTGCGAAGGATCAATCGTCATGGCAAAGCTCCAGGCATGCTTACGCAATATCCATAAGGGTTTTGAGGCAAAAATGGCTCAAAAAGCGCATGGATACTGCGTATTTGCTTCAAAGACAGCGCTGTAGATCCAAAAAATCAGTTGCGGCGCCGCGGCGCGCTTCGCTGCGCGGAAGGTTGTCGCCTGGCGGTCTTTACCGCAGGTGCTGCGCAGTCCTTGCACCGCCCGTACAGCGTTAGATCGTGGTCTTCCACCGTGAATCCCTGTGGCGCCAGGCGCCCGAGGTCGCCGGGACAGGCGTGCACGTCAAAGACCCGTTGGCACTGCTTGCATTGGAAGTGATGGTGATGTTGATGTCCCGCCAGCTCAAAGCGTGCGTTTTCACCGGGGAGGTTGACTGGCTGCAACTCGCCTTCCTCCACGAGCGCTTTGAGATTGCGGTAGACCGTAGCGATACCCAGGCCAGGCACTTCATGCTGAGCAGCATCCAGCACCTCTTGTGGGAGCAGCGGCCGTTCGGCCTGGGCGATGGCGTTGAGAATCGCGCTGCGCTGGCGAGTGAAGCGTTCCATGGATTGATGTTACTGGATTCAAACCGTCATTATTGATAATGCGTTATCATTCCATGACGATCAGTAGCTTTTCTGCTGGGCCGCGCCCGGCACTACCAACATGCCTCATTCGCGACTTCCCGTTACTGTCTTATCTGGCTTTCTCGGCGCCGGCAAGACCACATTGCTGAACCACGTGCTGGCCAACCGCGAGGGTCTGCGCGTGGCCGTGATCGTCAATGACATGAGCGAGGTGAATATTGATGCCTCGCTGGTCGAGCGAGGCGCTGCCAACGCCGGCGCAGCTCTTTCGCGCACCGATGAGAAGCTGGTGGAAATGAGCAATGGCTGCATCTGCTGCACGCTGCGCGAAGACCTGCTGGTGGAGGTGCGCAAGCTGGCTGCCGAAGGCCGTTTTGACTACCTGCTGATCGAGAGTACCGGGATCGGCGAGCCCCTGCCGGTAGCCGCCACGTTCGACTTCACCAATGAGGACGGCGACTCGCTGAACGACGCGGCGCGCATCGACACGATGGTGACCGTAGTCGATGCTTCCAACCTGCTGGCCGACTACACCAGCATCGATCTACTGGAGCAGCGTGGCGAGGTGGCAGGCGAGGGGGACAATCGCACGCTGGCCGCGCTGCTCACGGAGCAAATCGAGTTTGCCGACGTTGTGGTGATCAACAAAATCGATCTTGTCGATGCGGTACGGCGTGACGAAGTGGTCGCTGTAGTGAAGGCGCTGAACCCGGTGGCGAAGATTGTGTTTGCCAACCACGGCCGCGTGCCGCTCAAAGCGGTGCTGGGCACTGGCCTGTTCGATATGGAGCGCGCCAGCGCCATGCCCGGCTGGGTGCGCGAGCTGGAAGGCCGCCACACCCCCGAGACCGAAGCCTACGGGATCAGCAGTTTTGTGCTGCGCAGCCACACGCCGCTGCACCCGGGGCGCTTTTCCACCTTTATGGATTTGCCGTTGCCCGGCATACTGCGTGCGAAAGGTTACGTCTGGCTGGCCAGCCGGCCCGACTGGGTGTTGAGTTACTCGCGCGCCGGCAACACCGCTACGCACGAGCCGGTAGGCCGCTGGTGGGCGGCTGCGCCCAAAGATCGCTGGCCTGCACCGGGCACGGACGAGCGCGAAAGCATTGAAGCGCGCTGGAAAGAGCCTTATGGCGACCGGTTGAACGAAGTCGTCTTCATCGGCCGAAACATGGATCGCGCCGCAATTGAAGAGGCCTGGAAGTCAATGCACCTGAGCTTTACCGAGACGCGCAAGGGCCTCAAGGGCTGGACGGAACTGCCCGACCCGTTTCCCCAGTGGCAGCCCAAGGAGTTGGCGCAGTGAAGACATCCGCAATCCCCGAGACTTACGCGCAGTGGCACCACTGCATCACCGTCGATTGCGGCATTGTGCTCACACGCGCCTTTGCTGAAGAGCGGCTGGCGGTATGGACCAATGCTGCCCATGATGAAGCACGGCGCTTTGATCAGCTCTACGGATCGGCCCACCGGGAGCGTGTGTGCCAGTGGTTTGCGCAGACGCTCACTCAGTTGCCTTGAACAGGCCCGCGCGTCCTACATCCGCGCTGCGATATTTACTCCGGGCTCTTGGTCGCTTGTGACCACACCGCCTGCCACAACCCGTCAATCAACTCATATGAATCAATGTGCCAGCATTGAAACGGCGCTGAGTTCATTTCAAGCGTGGCCGGATAGCGCAGCAGCGCCGTGCGTTCATGCATGCGCACCTGCATCGCGCCGGGTTCCCAGCGTTTGTACACCAGCACGCCTTCACCGATCATGCCTAGATAGTGCTCACGCGAGAACACGCGGCCGCTGGGCGTGATGAGCTGAAAGTCCGGCGCGTGCAGTTGCCACGCAAGCGGCATGTTGCGATCGACCAGTGCCTTCAGGCGTGCGCGTTCAAGGGCGCAAAGATCGTCTGCGGTAGAGATCTGCGCTGGAGTATTGATGGGTTCGCTGTTCATGCGGCCTCGTTTGAAATTAATTGCGCTCGCGCGGCTCGCAACAAAAGAGGCACGCAGTATTCATGCGCCTTTTGAGCCGAAGTTGCTTCAAAACCCGCATACATATTGCGTCAAGGCACATCATTGATCAGCGCATCCGCATAGCGCGCGAGCGAACAGTTGTAGCGCGGCAAGTAGCGTGACAATGCGGTAAGGCTATGCACCAGCGCCTCGCGCTCGCGGCCCGCGTCTGCAAGCGCCAATGCGAGAAAAGCCCGCACCGCGCCATCCAGCTCATCAGCGGGCTGCGCCAACTCTTCGTTAAGTAGCGTAATAGCGGTGGCGCTATCGCCCAGATTGCGTAGCGAGCTGGATAACTGAATCACAGCGCGCCGCCGCCGTATCCCGCTCAACCCGGCTGCGAGCGCGGCACGATACAAGGGGACGGCACGGTCAGAGTGACCGGTGGAGTCCTGCGCACATGCGCGCTCAAAAAGCGCTGCAGCATCTTGCGCAGGCATTTCAGCCGCCAGCAACTCCACACGCGCAATAAAGCCGGCGGGAGCCTGCTCGTCGAAGGTCTGCCACAGTTGCGCCACGCGCTGTTCCCAGTCAGTTAGATCGGCTTGCGGCTTCTTCGGTACCCGCTGCGCCGGGTCATAAAAAAACTGCTCCTGCGCAATGCGCTCACCTTCCCAGCGCTGATACGCCAGCTCTTCCATGCGCGTCACGCTGCCGTCTTGCCACTCAAAGCGAAAGATCCAGCGGATCACCACCAGATCGCCGTGCACAAACACCGGCCGCACGCAGGTGGAGGTGACGTGCCGCGCGCGCGCCATCACGCGCTGCTCATTGGCCACATGCGCGTCGCGGCCCACGCGCGGCGGCTCCAGGTTCTCTTGCATCGTCGCGTGTTCGGTATAGAACTCTTGCACCGCCTCCACATGCGCGTTTTCTTCCACGCGGGCGATAAAGCGTTCGAGGGTTTCGGGGCTGGGCATGGCGGGCTCGCAAGCGTTGGGATTTACACCTTAGCGCATGCGTGGCGAGCAGGTTTGGAGCAAGACTACGCAATATCCATGCGCTTTTTCAGCCAAAAATGCTTGGAAAAGCGCATAAATATTGCGTAGTGGCTTCTCGAGCTACAGTCATTGCGATCATTGGTCGGTAGGGTGGGCAAAGCGCAGCGTGCCCACGCGGAGAACTCGGTGGGCACACTACGTCTTGCCTGCCCTACTCGGCTGTGGTCAGCTCGCAAGTTTTGCGGTGTTGCATTTTGAATCGTTTATTAGGTGCATCTATTGCAAACCACCTCTGCAGTTGCTATGTTTGCTTCTGTGCTGGCTTTCGCCTTGGGAGCGTTGGCTAACACATTGACAGGCAAGCCATTTGAACGGAGAGAAGTATTGGGAACCTTGCTTATTTGTACTGGTTTAGCGATAGTTGCTTATTTGCTTTGGATAAGACCACATCAAAACTGGCTATCTTGGCCCACTCTTGAGCAGTATTGGTCTATTAATCCTCAATGCAAAACTAATCGGGGCGTGCAGTGTTATCACTGTGGTTCGCTACACACAAGACAATATGGATGGCTTTCGGCAAACGATAACCGGCGCATTCACAGATGTAACCAGTGCAACACCACGCTTTATCGAACACGTGGTTAACACGTTTTGTATTTGTTCTACTTTGCCAATATAAAAAAGCCCGCGCGAGAAATCGGCGGACTTTTTTGTTGGAGCGCTAAAAACTAAAGCGACTACGCCACCAACCGCTCCTCCAACTTCGCCTTAGTCTGCGTCAAACTCACCGGCAAATGATGTTTGAGCTGCTCAAACAATTCCGCATGCAGTTTGAGTTCTGCCTGCCACGCCGCTTTGTCGATCGAACTGACTTTGCCAAACTGCTCGGCAGAAAAATTCAAACCGGTCCAGTTCAAATCTTCGTAGCGTGGGCTGATGCCAAACACATGTTCTTGGCCTTGGCCGGTGCCTTCGATGCGGTCGATCATCCACTTGAGTACGCGCATGTTTTCGCCGTAGCCGGGCCAGACGAATTTGCCGTCTTCACCTTTGCGGAACCAGTTGGTGGTGAAGATTTTGGGCAGGGTGTGGCCGAGCGACTCGAGCTTCTTTTCCATGTCCAGCCAGTGCTGGAAGTAGTCGCTCATGTTGTAGCCGATGAAGGGCAGCATGGCGAAGGGGTCGCGGCGCACGACGCCTTGCGCGCCGGCTTGTGCGGCGGTGGTTTCGCTGCCCATGGTGGCGGCCATGTACACGCCTTCCATCCAGTTGCGCGCTTCGGTCACGAGCGGCACGACGGCCGTGCGGCGGCCGCCGAAGATAAAGGCGTCAATTGGCACGCCGCTCGCGTCGTCCCACTGCGCGTCGAGTGCGGGGTTGTTGACCGCGGCGACGGTGAAGCGGGCGTTGGGGTGAGCGGCCTTCGCACCCGTTTCCTTCGCAATCGCCGGCGTCCAGTCTTTGCCTTGCCAGTCGATCAGGTGCGCGGGCGGCGTGTCGGTCATGCCTTCCCACCACACATCGCCGTCATCGGTGAGGGCGACGTTGGTAAAGATCACGTTCTTGTTCAGGCTTTGCATGCAGTTGGGATTGGTCTGCATGTTGGTGCCGGGCGCCACGCCAAAGTAGCCGGCTTCGGGGTTGATGGCGTACATCTTTCCGTCGGCGTTTGGCTTGATCCAGGCGATATCGTCACCAATGGTGGTGACCTTCCAGCCTTCAAAGCCCTTGGGCGGAATCAGCATCGCAAAATTGGTTTTGCCGCAGGCAGATGGAAACGCCGCTGCAACGTGGTACTTCTTGCCTTGCGGATTGGTCACGCCAAGAATCAACATGTGCTCCGCGAGCCAGCCTTGATCGCGCCCCATCGTGGACGCAATGCGCAGCGCAAAACATTTTTTGCCCAGCAGCGCGTTGCCGCCGTAGCCGGAGCCGTAGCTCCAAATCTCACGCGTTTCGGGGTAGTGCACGATGTATTTGGTTTTGTTGCACGGCCAGGCCACGTCTTTTTGGCCGGCGGCCAGCGGCGCGCCCACGCTGTGTACGCAAGGCACAAAGTGGCCGTCTTTGCCCAGCACGTCAATCGCGCCTTTGCCCATGCGCGTCATGATGCGCATGTTCACGGCTACGTAAGGCGCATCACTCAGCTCAACACCACTGTGGCTGATGTGCGAGCCCAGCGGCCCCATGGAAAACGGCACCACGTACAGGGTGCGGCCGCGCATGCAGCCAGCAAATAGGGGCTGCAAGGTGGCGCGCATCTGCTCGGGTGCCATCCAGTTGTTGGTGGGGCCGGCGTCTTCTTTTTT
>JBOFGW010000280.1:0-15559 GCA_051649325.1 Burkholderiaceae bacterium
CAAGCGGGGTTTCGGGCAAAAACTGTTTGAGCGCAGCGAGTTTTTTTGCCCGCCGCTTGGCGCTTGCCTGACTTGGGCAGCCTGAAGGGCCGCTGAAGGGGATCCGCCTTCTTTTGGTTACTTTTCTTGCCGGAGCAAGAAAAGTGACTTGCCGCCGGGCAACCCCCGGCAAGTCTGCGAACCGTTCAACCCTTCGACAAGCTCAGGGCGAACGGTGGCGGCAAAGTGCTCTACGCAATATCCATGCGCTTTCCCAGCCAAAAACGCCTCAAAACCCGCATAAATACTGCGTAGAAGCAGTTTCAACCCGAGTTCCTGAGCCCCGCTGCAATCCCGTTAATACTCAAATGAATCCCGCGCTTGATGCGTTCATCTGCGCTCTCTGCATCGCCTGTGCGGTAGCGTGAAATCAGTTCGACTTGCAGGTGATTGAGCGGGTCAAGGTATGCAAAACGGTTGCGGATGCTGCGGGCGAGCAGGGGGTTGGCGGCCAGCGGCTGGGTCTGGCAAGTGATGGTGAGCAGCGCGGCTTGCGTGGCATCCATCTCTGTGTTGATGCGGCGCAGGATATCTTTGCTGGCGCTATGTTCAGCGGCCAGTTCAAAGTAGCGGCCGGCCACGGCGCGGTCGGTCTTGGCGAGCAGCATGTCCATGTTGGAAAGCAAATTGCGAAAGAACGCAAAGCGCTGCGCCATGTCGATGAGCAACTGTTTGCCCGCGTCGCCGCGCGCATCAATCAGCGCTTGCACCGCGCTGCCAAAGCCGTACCAGCCCGGCAGCATCACGCGCGCCTGGCCCCATGAAAATCCCCACGGTATCGCACGCAAATCTTCAATGCGCTGATTGGCCTTTCGGCTGGCGGGGCGTGAGCCGATGTTGAGCTCCGCAATCTCGGCAATCGGCGTGGCGGCAAAAAACACTTTGGCAAAATCTGGCGTGTCGTACACCAGCGCGCGGTAGGCTTTGCGCGATGCATCGCTCATGAATTGCAGCGCATCTTTCCACGCGGCGAGTTCTTGCGGGTCGTAGTTGTGGTGCGGAAAGCTGGCTTCCAGCACCGCAGCCACCAGCGTCTCAAGATTGCGGCGGCCAATCTCGGGGTTACTGAATTTGCTGGCGATAATCTCGCCTTGCTCCGTGAGCCGCATGCGGCCTTGCACGGTGCCGTGCGGCTGCGAAAGAATCGCGTCGTAGCTGGGCCCGCCGCCGCGGCCCACGGTGCCGCCACGGCCATGGAACAAGCGCAGCGCAATCTCGTGCTCTTCAAACAGTTGCACCAACGCGCGGCTGGCTTTGTAGAGCGACCAGTTGCTGGTGAGAAAGCCGCCGTCTTTGTTGCTGTCTGAATAGCCGAGCATGACTTCGCGCACGCCGCCCGCGCCTGCCACTTCCGGCAATTTAAGGGCGAGAAATTCGCGCATGATGTCTGGCGCGGCAATCAAGTCTTCAATCGTTTCAAACAGCGGCACGACTTGTAGCGCGGATGCCTTGCCGTGCGTGTAAAGACCGCAGGCTTTGAGCAGCACCAGCACTTCGAGCAGATCAGAAAGCTGCTCGGTGTGGCTGATGATGGTGTTTTCAACCGCGCGTGCGCCGAATGCGGTGCGCAACGTGCGCACCGCGTGAAAGATTGCGAGTTCTTTTTGGCTCTCTGCGCTGTAGGTCGCAAACGGGTTGATCAGCGCGCGCGGGCTGGCCAGTTCATCCAGCAGTACTTTGTGCGTTGCAGCTTCGTCCAACGCGCTGTAATTGGTAGCGGCGCCGGCTTGCGCAAGCAGTTCGGCCACCACGCGCTCATGCACGTCTGAGCTTTGGCGAATGTCGATGGTGACCATATGAAAGCCAAACACCCGCACCGCGCAGCGCAGATCGGCCAGTTCTTGCGCGGCAATGGCTGCGCCGCTGTGGGCGGCGAGGGAACTTGCGACCACATCCAGATCAGCCGCAAACTCATCCGCGCTGGCGTAGGGCGGGGCAATGCCCAGCGGGGCGCGATAGGGCGCATCATCGACCAGCAGCTTCATCGTGGCGGCCAGGCGCGCATACATGCCGATCAGCGCGCGGCGATACGGCTCGTCTTGCCGGTGCGCGTTCTGGTCGGGCGATTTGGCGGCGAGCACGAGCAACTCGGGCGTTGCGCCGGTGAGCATGAGCGATACAGACAACTGCGCGCCAAGCCGCTGCAGCACATCGCAGTAGTGCGCGAGCACAATGCTCGCCGCGCGCCTGACCGCGAGCGTGAGCGTGCTGGCATCCACAAACGGGTTGCCGTCACGGTCACCGCCAATCCAGGAGCCCATGCGTAAGAAACACGCAGACTCCGGCAGCGGCTTGCCCAGCACGTCCACGCAGGCGCGGCCAACCTCACGGTGCAGGCGCGGAATCTCCGTTAGAAACGTGCTGGAAAAGTATGAGAACGCGTTTTCAATTTCATCCGGCACGGTGAGTTTTTGATAGCGCAGCATGCGCGTTTGCCACAGCAGCATGATGAGAGCGTTGAGCTTTTCAATTACTTCTGCACGCTCTGTATCTGAGAGCGGGCCGTCTTTCACTTCCAGCAGGCGCGCGATCTCGCGCTGCGTATCCAAAATGCTTTTGCGCTGCACTTCAGTGGGGTGCGCGGTGAGTACGGGCGACACATCCAGCTGCGCGAGCTGGGCCACGATTTTTTCTGGTGCCACGCCTGCATCGCGCAGTTTGGCCAGTGCAAACCGGATGCTGCCCGCCTTGGGCGGCGAGCCGGCGGCTAGATGCGCGCGGCTGCGGCGATTGTGATGGCGGTCTTCAGCGATATTGGCCAGCACGGAAAAATAGGAGAATGCGCGCACAACGCTGATGGTTTCGTCGCGTGACAGGCCGTTGAGCAGCTGCGCGAGCGCCTCCCGCGTATCGGCCGCGCCTTTGCGAAACTGCACGGCCAGCTGCCTGATGCGCTCAATCAGTTCAAAGCGCGCATCGCCTTCCTGCGTGCGAATCGCATCGCCCAGCAGGCGGCCAAGCAGGCGAATGTCTCCTGCCAGCGGTTCGTCTTTGTTGTGAGCGTCGGGTGTGGTCATCGCGGCGGCCGTTGAAAACAGTGATGTAATTTTGTTACACGGGAGTTTAGCCGCAAAGCAGCAGCGATCTTCCAGCATAATGCAAAGCAAAATCAAAACGCGACCCGCTTTTTCATGACTGCACACCCCAAAAAACTCGTCATCGCCACGCGTGAAAGCAAGCTCGCCCTCTGGCAAGCACACCATATCGCAGACCGGCTGCGCGGCCTGTACCCGCAGTGCGATGTGCAGCTGCAGCCCATGACCACCCGCGGCGACCAAATTCAGGATCGCACGCTTTCCAAGGTCGGTGGCAAAGGCCTGTTTATCAAAGAGCTTGAGGTTGCGCTGCTGGAAGGCACTGCCGATCTTGCCGTGCATTCACTCAAAGACGTGCCAATGCAGCTTGAGCCAGAGTTTGCACTCGCCGCCGTGACCGAGCGTGAAGACCCGCGCGATGCGTTGATTGGCGCGCCCGATCTGGCCAGCCTGCCGGCGGGCACTGTAATTGGGACGAGCAGCCTGCGGCGGCAGGCGATGGTGCTGTCAAAATTTCCGCACTTGAACGTGCAGCCGCTGCGCGGCAATCTGGATACACGGCTTTCAAAATTGGATCGTGGCGACTATGCCGCGATTTTGCTGGCCGCCGCAGGCTTAAAGCGCCTGGGCTATGCGCAGCGTATAGCCCGCATTTTGCCCACTGAAGAATCCTTGCCCGCGGCCGGCCAAGGCGCGCTGGGCATTGAAACGCTTGCGGCGCGCACGGATGTAATTGCCGCGCTTGCGCCGCTGGTGGATGCGCACACGACCGCCTGTGTGCTGGCAGAGCGCGCTGTGTCGCGCGCGCTGGGCGGCTCCTGCACTGTGCCGCTCGCGGCGCACGCCACTGTTCAGCCAGATGGGCAACTGTCGTTGCGCGCCTGGGTCGCGCAGCCGGACGGCAAGCGTCATGTGGCTGCGCACGCGCTGCAAGCGCAGGGTGAGGCGCCGGACGCGCTTGGCGAGCGCGTCGCGGCCGACTTGCTTGCCCAGGGCGCGGCAGCGTTGCTGGCCACCTGAGCGCGCGTGGGCGGCAGCATAACGATTGCCTTAACGCGCCCGCGCGGCGTGGATTCTTCGCTCGCCACACAACTCACAGCAGCAGGGCACACCGTGCTGGATTGCGCGATGACCAGCATTAGCAACGCGGCGCAAGAAGAGCTGGCGCACGCGCGTGCTCTGTTTGAAGCCGCAGACGTAGTGGTGCTGGTCAGCCCGCAAGCCGTCAAATCTGCGCTAGCCAATCTGGCGGACACGTTGCAAGGCAAGCTGATTGCCGTCATGGGACCGGGCAGCCGCGCCTTGCGGGCGGATCGCGGCGTTTCCGGGCAGAGCATTATTGAATCCGGCTCGCAAGACGGCCTGGGGTTGGTGGACGATCTGCTGCAGCGCCTGCCGCCTTCTGCATGCGTGGCGATTGGCCGTGCAGCCAACGGGCGCGACGATCTGGCCCGCGCGCTCAGCAGCCACGGGCTGATGGTCAACTTTGCCACGCTGTACCACCGCACAGACCTGCAATGGCGGCCAGCGACAAGCGCACAACTACTGCGTGCTGCAGAAGGCGATCTACGCATTTTGTTCACTACGTCATCTGCGCCGCAGGAGTTTGTCAGCCGTATTCGAGAAACAGATGTGGCCCGCAGCAGCCTGCTCACGCAGCGCGCATTGGCCTGCTGCACCCACCCCAATGTTGCCGCCGCGGCGGCAAACGCCGGATTTGTGCGCGTCATCACGCAGATGGGTGACGAATCTTCGTGGCTGGCGTCGTTACAATCGGCCCATGTCTGAACCCGTTTCTACAGCAAGCCCCGCCGCGACTCCCACGGCACCCACACCCGCATCAGCACCAGCGGTGCCACCCATTGGCCCGGTGCAGCGCTTTGGGCCTTGGGTGGTTTCGCTCGTGGCGCTGGCGCTGGCCGGCTATGCCTGGCTCACGCGCGGCGAGCAGGTAGACCGCATTGCGGCCGATTCAGCGCGCAAACTGACCGAGGCGCAAACGGCTACCAGCCAGGCGCAGGCCGCTTCGCGCAGCGCACAGGACTTGGTGCGCGATGCGCTCGCCAAGCAGGCGGTGATAGAGGCCAAGGTGGCGGAATCGCAAAGCCAGCAGATCGCGCTTGAAAAGTTGTACGAAGAGCTATCTAAGAATCGCGATGAGTGGGCGCTGATTGAAGTGGAGCGCATTGTGGAGCTGGCCGCGCAGCAACTGCAAGTGGCCGGCAATATCAGCGGCGCCATGGCCGCGCTGCAAACGGCAGACGCGCGGCTGGCGCGTGCAGACAAGCCGCAATACGCAGCGGTGCGCAAGATCATCGCGCGTGACATTGAGCGGTTAAAGAGCGCACCGGTTTCTGATCTCACTGGCTTGGCGCTGCGGCTGGATGCGCTGGTGGATCAAGTGGAAGCGCTGCCGCTGCTTTCAGAGCCCAAGCCGGCAGTAACGCCCGCGCCTGCGAACGGCATCAAGCCTAGCAATTGGTGGGAGCGGCTCTCACAAGAAGTGCAGCGCGAAGTGCTGGACCTGGTGCAGATCCGCAAAGTGCAGTCGGCCGAGGCGCTGCTTTTGTCTGCCGAGCAGGCCCGCTTGTTTCGCGATGGTTTGCGGCTGCGTTTGCTATCCGCACGGCTGGCGCTGCTTTCGCGTAACCAATCGGCGCTGCGCAATGATCTGAACCGGATCGAGCAAGCTGTCAGCGCTGGCGCGGATACCAAACAGCGGCCCACGCAGAGTTTTCTGGCCAGCGTCAAGCAAATGCAAAGCGCGGCGGTGCAGCTTGAACTACCCAACTTGAACGACACGCTCACAGCACTGGCGAACGCACGCGCTGCAAAGGCCAAGTAGCTATGTCACGCGTATTCTGGTTTTTATTTGTCGCGTGCGTGGCAATTCTGGCGGCAGTGTTTGCGCGTAGCACGCAGGGCAATGTGGCCATTCTCTTTCCACCGTACCGGATTGATTTGTCGATCAATGCGGCATTTCTAATCCTGCTTGCGGTTTTTGTGCTGGCGTATTTGCTGCTCTCGCTGCTGTCTGCCGCGCGCCGCCTACCGCAAGAAGCGCGGCGCTACCGCGAGCGCAAGCAAAGCGAAGAAGCTGTCAAGGGTTTGTCTGCGGCTGTAAAAGCGTTATTTGAAGGGCGCTTTGCGCGCGCTGAAGGCATGGCCGCCAAAGCCACTGAAATGCCCGCCGTGCGCGGCGTGGCCGCGCTGGTGGCGGCGCGCTCTGCAGCCTCTATGGCGGAGAACGAGCGCACCGTCAAGTGGCTCAACCTCGCGCGCGACAGCGGCGAGGTGGATGCCGGCCACGACGTGGTCGCGGCGGAAAGAGCACTGGAGCACCGCCGCCCGCGCGACGCAATGGATGCGATCGCGCGGCTGCACGCACGCGGCGCGCGCCATGTGCATACGCTGCGCATCAAGCTCAAGGCCGCCACCGCGCTGGCAGATTGGCAAGAGGTGCTGCACATCACGCGCCAGCTTGAAAAACACAAGGCGCTGCACCCAACCGTGGCCGCTAAGACCAAAGCCGATGCCTACGGCCAGATTTTCAACCGCCTTTCATCAGATTCTTATGGCCTCACCGCGCAGTGGCAACGCGTGCCGCGCGATGAGCGCACCTTGCCCGCCGTGGCGTTGCAGGGCGCAAAGGCGTTTGACGCCGCCAACCTGGGCGTGCAGGCCCGCATGATTCTTGAAGCCGCCCTGGCCGAGCATTGGGACGACCGGCTGCTGCGCGCCTACGCCCACTGCAGCGAGATTTCTGCCGCCACCCGCATTGAGCAGGCCGAGCGTTGGCTCGTCAAGCGCGGCAAAGACGCTGCGCTGTTGGGCACCCTGGGCGCGCTGTGCATGCATGAAAAGCTGTGGGGCAAAGCGCGCCAATACCTGGAAGAAAGCCTCGCGCTGCACCCCAGCCGCCAAGTGCATGCATGGCTTGCGCAGTTGGCGGAAAGTACCGGTGAGGCCGAGTCAGCGGCAGAGCATTACAAGGCTGCGGCGCTGTTTGATGACAAAGTTTGAGTGGATTTAAAGTGCTCTACGCAATATCCATGCGGGTTTTAAGCCGTTTTTGCCTGAAAAGGCTCATGAATATTGCGTAATAACCCATCTGAGACTCGCTTTTACCTGCTGGCGCCAGCGGCTTGCTTGACCGGATCAACATCGATGAATTTGAAAAACTCCCTCTGAAACGGGTGGCGCTTGTAGCCAAACACCCACGGATGCATCAAATCAGTAGAGATTCTGTGCGCGCCTGCTTTGTAGGGCATGTAGGCGACCATGATTTTCTTTGCTTCCTCAATCAGAGCCAAACGCTCTGGTCCGTCAGGCAAAGACTTTTGGCGCTCGTACAGCGCGTTGAATTTGGGCATATCAAAACGCGACAGATTGCCTTCGCCTTTCGCAGGGCCGTATAGCAACTGAATAAACGTATCGGGATCAGGCCCGGTCGCAGAAAATCCCAATCCCCACATTTGCAGTTTGCCGGCGCGCGCCTGTTTGAGTTGATCCGGCCATTTGGCAATCTGGAACTCGAGGCGCAAGCCCACAGCATCCATGTTTTTCTTCCACAGCTCGTTGAGCTGGCGTGACGCTTGATCCGGTTGCGTCGCGTAGCGCAGCAGAAGCGGCGAACCGTCCGGCATGTCGCGCCAGCCGTCACCGTCTTTGTCCAGGTAACCATACATATCCAGCAGCGCTTTGGCGCGGGCACGGGAAAACTCACTCATCTCGCTGGTGAATTTCGGGTTGTAGCCGGTCGTCAGTGGCGCTATTGGCGCGTGCGCGGGAATGGCCTGATTGCGTCGCGCCAGCCGGATTTCTTCTTCAGTGTTGTATGCCAAGCTGATGGCGCGGCGTAGCGCGACTTTGTCTGGCGTATAGCCACCCACGATTGGGTCTTCGATGTTGAAGTAGGTGATGGTGATATCTGGCAACGGGGTACGCACCATCTTGATGCCCTGTTTGGCAAGATTGGGTGCCAGCAAGTTGTTGGGGATCGCAATATTGGCGAAATCGTTGGGTAGGCGCTCCAGAAAATCATGTTCGGCATTTAGAAATGCCAGCCAGCGAGGTTGTTGTTCTTCAACTACCGCAATTTCGACACGATCAACCAACGGCAGGCGTTTGCCTTTGTGGCGCACGAGAATCTCCTGCGAAGTGATGTCGTCAGCGGGCGGAGTTCCGTCAAACAGCACCTCACGATAACTGGGGCTGCGCTCCAGCACGATGCGTGACGAGCGCTTCCACTGGCCAAGTTTGAACGCACCTGTGCCTACCGGGTGCTCCATGATCTTGTCGCCGTACATTTCAACGACTTCACGCGCTACAACCCCATACAGTGAAGGGTCAGAAAAGTTCGTGTGAAAGCGCGGGCTGGATTCTTCAAGTTTAAATTGCAGGGTATAGCGATCCAGCGCGCGCGCGCCTTCGACTTCTTTGTCGTAAGGGAAGGGAATTTTGTTTTTGATAGCTTCTGTGCGCAGCTCATTAAGCCCAACGACTTTGTTTACCAGCAGGCTAGTGATTGCGTAGCTTTTCCACTTGGGGTCGTAGTGGCGCTTGAAGGAGTAGACAAAGTCTTGTGCGGTGACCTCGCGCTTTTGCCCTTTGAAGGCGGGATCATCTGCAAAGTAAACGCCCGGCCTGATCTTGAAAGTGAAGGTTTTAAAGTCAGCAGAAATCTCGGGCATGCCACTTGCTAGATTAGGCACCAACACAGCTGGCCTTGCCAGGTAATCCCAGGTAAACAGCGATTCAAAAATACTTGCGGCTACTGTGCGCGAGTACAAATCGCTGATCTGTGCGGGGTCAAATCCGGTTTCCGCGATCGGAAATGCATATTTGAAGACCTTTGGCTGGGCAGCAGCTTGGTTTTGTGCGTGCGCAAAACCGGCGCTGGTGGACAAAATGCCAACCAGCAGATAACGAAGCAGGCGTCTATACATGGTGGAATTACTCGTTTTGGGACAAATTCCCGCAAGTCTAGATCAGAAAATGGTGTAATTCGCGCCTTTAGATACTCCAAAGCGTAAACCCCATGGCAGCCTACATTCTTCGCAGGCTCTGGCAGATGATTCCCACTTTATTGGGGGTCATTTTGCTGGTTTTCTTTCTATTCAAGTTCTTTGGCGGCGACCCGGCGGAAATTTTGGCTGGCACCAATGCGAACCCAGAAACCATCAAGTCGATCCGCCAACAGCTTGGGCTTGATCAATCCGTATGGGTTCAGCTGTGGATTTTCGTGAAATCAATTTTCACGTTCGACTGGGGCCGTAGTTGGGCAACCAATGAGGCGGTGAGCAATATTTTTGCAACACGCCTGCCCGCGACCCTGACCGTGATGGTACCGATTCTTCTTTTGGACGCGATGCTCGCAATTCCGCTGGCAATGTGGGTCGCGTATAAGCGTGGCAGTCTGCCGGATCGCACGGTGATGGTGATCACAACCGTGGCGCTGTCAATCTCATTCCTCGTCTATGTGATTGTTGGCCAGTACCTATTCGGCTTTCTTCTCGGATGGTTTCCTGTGCAGGGCTGGACCGACAGCTTCTGGAAAAACTTGCTCGTTTACGCGCCATTGCCAATTTTGCTCGCGGTGATGGTGGGGCTCGCCCCGCAAACCCGCTTGTATCGCACATTTTTTCTGGATGAGATCGGTGCTGATTACGTACGCACGGCGCGCGCTAAAGGCTTGAGTGAAAAAACTGTGATGTTTAAGCACGTGCTGCGCAATGCGATGATTCCCGTGCTGACCAATATCGGTGTGCAACTGCCGGGGATTTTTGCCGGCGCATTTTTGATTGAAGTGTTTTTCTCTATTCCTGGTCTGGGCCGTGAAATTCTGCTTGCCGTGAACCGTAGCGACTATCCGGTGATCCAGGCGGTGACGGTGTATTTGGCGGTGATTACGATGGTGGTGAATTTGCTCACTGATCTTCTTTACAAAGCGGTCGATCCGCGGGTGGTGCTCAAATGAATACTGCCGCAACCGCAATGGAAGTTGATACCCGCACGATGCACATCCAGCGCTCTGAAGGCGTTTGGCACGCTGCGTGGACGCGTTTTAAGACCAACCGCGTTGGCATGGTGTCGATGGTGATCGTGCTGGCGTTTTTCCTACTGATTTTGCTTTCTGGCGCCGGCATCGTTGCCAAGAACTGGCAAGCGGAAGTAGGTGTGCCGGACGCGAACCCCACCTTTCTGGGCAAAGGTGTGGAAGTAGACAAAATGGTGGTCGAGCAAGCGGCCGGACCCAAGGTGGATATTTCCAATGTTGATCCGCTTGCGCCGCGCTATCTGGAGTGGGAGGAGCGGGCGAGCAAGTTCAAGTTCACCGACCCGCCGCGCGCAGACACGCTGCCGCTGGGCGCTGACCGGATTGGCCGGGATGTGTTGGCCAAGTCAATTAAGGGTGCAGAAATCTCCATCTTCGTAGGCGTGTTCGCGGCGCTGGTGGCCACTGCGATCGGCACTGCGCTGGGCGCGATCAGCGGCTTTTTTGGCGGCAAGGCGGGCGATTTGCTGGAGTGGATCTACAACGTGTTCACCTCCATCCCCGGCATCTTGCTGATCTTTGCGTTTGCGGCGGTGTTTGGCCGCGGTATCGGCACGGTGGTGTTGATTCTGGGCTTGACGGGCTGGACCGGCATTTACCGCTTGGTGCGGGCGGAGTACATGAAGCACCGCGGCCGCGAGTATGTGCGCGCGGCGGAATCGATCGGCGTGTCTGTGCCTTCGCGCATGTTCCGCCACATTCTGCCCAATATGAGCCATGTGATTCTGGTGCAGCTTTCCATTCTGGTGGTGGCGTTTATCAAAGCGGAGGTGATTCTGTCGTACCTGGGCCTGGGCGTGCCGATTGACGCAGTGAGCTGGGGCACCATGCTGGCGGAGGCGCAGGTGGATCTGCTGCGCGGCAAGTGGTGGCAACTCGCAGCGGCTACGGCGTTTATGGCAGTGTTTGTGACGGCCTTTTCTTTGATGACGGATGCGCTGCGCGATGCGCTTGATCCCAAGCTGCGCGGACTGGAGAAATAAACCATGCTGCTTTCAGTCAAAGACCTCAAGGTCAGCTTCAAAGTCGGCAAGGGCCAGATTGCTGAGGCAGTGCGCGGCGTGTCATTTGACGTGCCAGAAAACTCCACGGTCGCACTGGTGGGTGAATCCGGCTCAGGCAAGAGCGTGACCGCGATGAGCATTTTGAATCTGCTGCCAGACAACGCGATCCGGCAAGGCTCGATCCAGTTCATGGGCCGCGAAATGCTCAAGGCCGACATGGCCGCGCTGCAAGAAATGCGCGGCAAAGATATTGCCTGCATCTTTCAAGAGCCGATGACCTCGCTCAACCCTGTGTTCACTGTCGGCGCGCAGGTGGCGGAAACACTCGTGCGCCACGCAGGTCTGTCCAGCAAAGCGGCGCTGGATCGCGTGGTCGAGCTGTTTACTGAAGTCGGCCTGCCCGAACCCAAGCGCCGTGTGGACATGTACCCGCACGAGATGAGCGGCGGCCAGCAACAACGCGTGATGATTGCGATGGCGCTGGCCTGCGAGCCCAAGCTGCTCATCGCAGACGAGCCGACCACTGCATTGGACGTGACGATTCAGCGGCAGATTTTGGAGCTGCTGCGCAAACTCAAAGACCGCCACAAGATGAGCATGCTGTTCATCAGCCACGACCTGGGCGTGGTGGGCGAGGTGTGCGACCACGTGGTGGTGATGCGCCACGGCGTGGTGCGCGAGCAAGGGCCGGTGGCGCAGATTTTTGCGAGCCCGCAAGACAGCTACACCAAGGCGCTGCTAGCCTGCCGGCCGTCGCTGGACAACACCTCGGCGCGCCTGCTGGTGATTGACGATCATATGCAAGGCAACGCGGCGCGCGCGGTAGGTAAGACCAAAGACACGGCGGCACCGGTGGTGCTTGAAGTCAAGGCGCTGGCCAAGAGCTTCATGCTCAAAGAAGGCCTATTCAAAAAGCGCGAGTTCAAAGCCGTAAAAGGCGTGAATTTTCAACTGCGCAAAGGTTTTACGCTGGGTGTGGTGGGCGAGAGCGGTTCGGGCAAGACGACCATGGGGCTCACGCTGCTGCGCTTGCACGAACCCACTGGCGGTGAAGTGCTGTTTGACGGCAAGAACCTGCTGAGTCTTTCCGGCAGCGAATGGAACAAGATGCGCCGGCGGATCCAGATCGTGTTCCAAAACCCCTACGCGTCGCTCAACCCGCGCTTTACCGTCGGCCAAACGCTGATGGAGCCGATGCAGGTGCACAACATCGGCGCATCGGATGCAGAGCGCGCCGCGCGCGCGCAGGAGATTTTGCGCAAGGTAGGCTTGGATGCGAGCGCATTTGGCAAGTATCCGCACGAATTCTCCGGCGGGCAGCGCCAGCGTATTGCCATTGCGCGCTGCTTAACGCTCAACCCAGAAGTGCTGATTCTGGATGAAGCGGTGTCCGCGCTGGACGTATCGGTGCAAGCGCAGGTGCTCAACTTGCTCAAAGATTTGCAAGACGAGCTGGGCCTGTCCTACGTGTTCATCAGCCACGATCTGGCGGTCGTGAACTTTATGGCCGACGAAGTGCTGGTGATGAAAGATGGCGAGGTGGTCGAGCAAGCCGACGCGCAGACCATTCTGAAAGCGCCGCAGCAGGACTACACCAAGCGCTTGCTGTCAGCGGTGCCGAAGGGTTTTCATGGGTGACTACGCATATTCCATGAGCCTTTTGAGCCATTTTTGCTTGAAAAGGCGCATGGATATTGCGTAGAAGCATATTTGTGCACGCTTTTTAGGCATAAAGAAGCCCGGAACGCATCCGGGCTTTTTCACATTAATTGTTGGTGGGCGGCGCAGGGTTCGAACCTACGACCCCTGCCGTGTGAAGGCAGTGCTCTACCACTGAGCTAGCCGCCCAACGGGGCAAATTATAGCTGAACTGCCTACGCAGCCGACGCTGGCGCGGCAGAGCGCCATAGAGCAGTGCCTTTAATTTCCTTTTCCAAGGCGTCCAAATACGCGTTGTGCGCAGCCAGCGCCGCGTCATCGGGCAACCAGGTCGGCAAGGCGAGTTTGCGCAGGTCAACCGCGGCTTCGTCGCCACTAGCGCCATGTTCCAGGCCGATGGAAAGCGTGTCCTGGCCGCGCGTCATGGCCAGGTAAACATCCGCCAGCAGCCGCGCATCCAGCAGCGCGCCGTGCAAGCTGCGGTGTGCATTGGCAACTTCATAGCGCTCGCACAGCGCGTCCAGATTGTTGCGCTTGCCGGGGTGCAGCTCTTTTGCGAGAGCGAGTGTGTCCAGCGATGTGCAGCCCGTAGCTTGCTTAAAGTCGCCGCGTTCAAGCAGCGCAAATTCAGCGTTGAGAAAGCCCAGATCAAACGGCGCGTTGTGAATGACGAGTTCTGCGCCCTCGACAAACTCGGCCAGCGCGTCCGCAATCTCGGCAAACTTGGGCTTGTCCAGCAAGTCTTCGAGTTTGAAGCCGTGCACTGCGGTTGCGTCGGGGTTGATCTCGCGCTCTGGGTTCAGATAAGTGTGATACGTGCGGCCGGTGAAGCGCCTGTTCACGATTTCTACGCAACCAATCTCAATAATGCGGTCACCGCTGCCGGCGTTCAGGCCGGTGGTTTCGGTGTCAAGAACAACTTGGCGAACATTCATTCTGCAGCCTTTGGTTCCATGCGGGGATGCGCCTGCACGTTGCTGGCCAGCATGGTGTAAATCACGGGTATGACAAACAAGGTGAGCAGGGTGCCAAAGCTCATGCCACCCACAATCACCCAGCCGATTTGCTGCCGGCTTTCTGCGCCTGCGCCGGTGGCTAGCGCCAGCGGCAGCGCGCCGAATACTGTTGCCAGCGACGTCATCAAAATCGGGCGCAGCCGCAGCACAGACGCTTCTGTGACCGCGGCGACGATGCTTTTGCCTTGCTCTTGCAACTGGTTGGCAAACTCCACAATCAGAATGCCGTTCTTGGTAATCAGGCCGATCAGCGTCACCAGGCCAATCTGCGAATACACGTTCAGCGATCCGCCGGTCCACGTGACGACCGCGAGCGCGCCCGCCATGCCCAGCGGCACCGTGAGCAGAATGATGAACGGATCGCGAAAGCTCTCAAACTGCGCCGCCAGCACCAGGTAAATAAAAGCCAGCGCCAGCACAAACACCAGCAAAAGGCTGGAGCCGGAATCGCGGAATTCGCGCGACTGGCCGTTCAAATCGGTGGCGTAACCGGGCTTGAGGTGCTTGGCTGCGGTTTCGTCCAAGAATTTGAGTGCCTGGCCCAGTGTGTAGTCGGGCGCGAGGTTGGCGGTGATCGTCACTGCGCGGCGCTGTGCAAAGTGGTTCAGGTCACGCGGCGCAACGCTTTCATCTACGCGGATCAGCGAGGCGAGCGGAATCATTTGATCAGACCGGCCGCGCACAAATATGTTGCTGATGTCGTCTGGCGCGTTGCGTTCATCCGCGCGCACTTGCACCAGCACATCGTATTGCTCGCCGTTCTTTTTAAAGCGCGTGACCTGTCGGCCGCCAAGCATAGTTTCCAGCGTGCGGCCCACGGTTTCCACTTGCACGCCGGCATCGGCGGCCTTATCGCGGTCGATCAGTACTTTCAGTTCGGGCCGGTTTAGGCGCAGGTTGGTATCAACCGCTTGAAAGCCGGGGTTCTTGTTCAGATCGGTCACGATGGCCTGCACTACGCGGTTGATCTCTTCATAGGGATCAGACGACATGATGACAAAGTTCACCGGCTGCTCGCGAAAGCCCTGGCCGAGCGACGGCGGTAAAACTGGAAACACATTGATGCCGGGAATTTGCGTGAGCGCCGGTGCAAGCTGGCGCGCAAGTTCGCGCACGTGCTTGTCGCGCTCATCCCAAGGTTTGACGCGCAGGAATGAAATGCCCTGCGTCACCGTTGGATTGCCTGCAACGACGAAGATGCGGTCAAACTCAGGGATTTTGAGCGCGGCTTCTTCAATCTGCCGCGCATAGCGCGCCGTGTAATCGATCGAAGCACCTTCTGGCCCGCTGATGATGGCCAGCACGGTCGCGCGGTCTTCCTGTGGCGCAAGCTCGCGCTTCATGTTCGTGAACAGCCACCAGCACGCAGCAATCAGCGCTGCCATGACTACCAGCACAATCCAGCGCTGGCGCAGATTGAACTTGAGCGCTGCTTCATAGCCGCGCGTCACAGCGCTCAAAAAGGATTCAATCACGCGATACATCACACCATGGCTGCTTTGATGCTTGAGCAGGCGCGAACTCATCATCGGCGACAGCGTGAGCGCCACAAAACCGGATACCAGCACAGCGCCGGCCAGCGCGAGCGCAAACTCGACAAACAGCCGCCCAGTGCGGCCTGGTGCAAAAGCCAGCGGTACAAACACCGCGGTCAGCGTGATGGTCATGGCCACCACGGCAAATGAAATCTCGCGCATGCCTTTGAACGCGGCATCCATCGGCTTCATGCCGTTTTCGATGTGGCGGAAG
>JBOFGW010000281.1:0-24670 GCA_051649325.1 Burkholderiaceae bacterium
GGCGCGGCACTTTGGCGGCCTGCATGGCGGCGATGATTTTGCGGGGCAGCTCTACATGCGCCTTGGCAAAGTCCGGCCCATCCGGCGCGCCGCGTTTGCGGTGCAATACGCCCACCAGGTTGATCACCGCGTCTTGGCCAGCCACCAGATTTGCCAGTGCTGCGGGTTCATGCACGTTGGCTTCAATCACATCAATCGTGGGATGCGTAATCAGATGCCCCGCGCGGTCGCGCCGCCGCGTCGGCACGGTGACGTAGTACCCGGCGGTGATGAGTTTGGCGACGATATGCCGGCCGACAAAACCCGACCCGCCTACAACAAGAATCTTTTTCATGTGCTGCACTGTTTAACCCGGTGGACTGCGATTGTATGGGTGCGGCCGCAGTTGCCTAGCAGTCGCAGTGTTTGACAAAAATTGTCAGATCGTCAACACGGTAAATGAATTTAGTCGCAACGCGCGCGTACCGCATGGGTGCGATCACCTAAATACTCCATGGAGCGCTAAATCCTTGAATCTGCGGCGCTTTATCGCATCCGTACTGGGTGTATCAGGGCCGATACGGTGGGCAGGCACGCGGGTTGCGACATCGTCAATATCGATCGTTGTCTGACCAGGAATGTCACCATGTCCACTGAATACTACGAACTGACGGCCAAAGGCGCAGTTGCGCTGAACGATGAGGGCTGGATGGATTGCTTGGAGGTCGATTCCGCTTTTTTGCTCACGCAGGTGGATGCGCCGGTGCCCGCAGAAGCGCTGGAGCGCTGCAACAAAGAGGTGGTGGAGCAACTGCAAGAAGACGGTTATATCCACCGCCTGCTGATGATTGCGCCACCCACCCACATGGCTTGAGCACGTTTTCTAAGGGAGTTCGGTCTTGCCCGCTTCTTTGGGCGAAACACGGCCTAGCCGCGCTTTGAGCGATTGCGGCTTGCCGGTGAGCATGGCCGAATAGATGGTGGCGTTGGCCAGCACACTTTTCACGTAGCCGCGCGTTTCGCTGAAAGGAATAGTCTCGGCAAAGATGGCACCTTCCACTGGCCGCGTGAGCGTCGCGCGCCATGCGCGCGGGCGGCTGGGCCCGGCGTTGTACGCGGCGCTGGCTAGCGCTTGCGATCCGTCCAAATCCGCCAGCACCATGGAAAGATAGTTTGACCCAAGCGTCAGGTTCTTTTGCATGTCGTTGATGCGGTTTGGGTCATAGTCCATGCCGATCTTTTTGGCCACGTAGCGCGCGGTGGCGGGCATGAGCTGCATTAGCCCCGTGGCGCCAGCAGAAGATTTAGCGTCCATGATGAAGCGGCTTTCTTGCCGGATCAACCCGTACACCCAACCCAGGTCAAGCCCGAGATCCTGCGTGATGGGGCGCAGTTGTTCGACAAACGGTGTGGGATAGCGCTGCGCAAAATCAAGCTGTTCGCGGGTGCGGTCGCTGGTGTTGACCATGCGGTCTAAAAACCCGCTGCGCCGGCCAAACTCTGCGTACGCAGCCAGCTTGGAGTCAGAAAGGCCGCGCAGATTCCAGTTCCACTCGCGGTTGCCCTCAAAGCGCAGGCCAAGCTGATAAAACTTGAACGCACGCGCAAAATGCGGGCTTTGTGCGGCTTCTTCCACATCTGCCGCAGAAAAGGTCAGCGTCTTCGCAGGCGCGGTAAAGCGCTCGCCCAGTTCTTCACGCGAAAGAATGCCGTAAAAATCAAACCGGTCTTTCAGCGCGTTGAAGATTGGCACGGCTTCATCCGCCTTGCCTTCTGCCTTGAGCGCACGGGCGTACCAGTAGCGCCATGTGGGCACTGCTTGCAGTGCTTCTGGTTTGCGCTGATAAATCTGATCTACAAGTTTCCAGTCCAGCGCGCGGAGTGCCGCGCGCGTGGCCCATTCCAAACCTTCCTCGGTTGCGCTTGTATCCAGACTGCCGCGCAGCCACTGCGCGCAATCGTCACCCAGGCGTTTTGCGCACGCAATACCCACTTGCATACGCATAAACCGCGCATCGCGCGGATGATTCTTTGCTAGGCGCTGCGCCCAATCACGGAGCACGCCAGCGTTGCCTTGCTCGCTATCCTGCCGCGCCGCGCGTGCCAAAGCCAGCACGGTCAGCTCGCGCTCACCACGTGTTTCAATCGACGCGCTTTTTGCGAGCCAGCGCAGCGGTGCTTCCCACACCGCATCGACAATGCCTACCTCGGGCCGCTGATCAATCGGCAGCAGCGGCAGCAGTTTCTTGGAGGCACTGAGCTGATTGCCTTCTTGCAGCAGGCGAATCCGCTCCCATAAATCAGTTGCGCTCCATACGCCGCTTTCCGCAAGCCCTTGCGTGAGCGCGATGCAGCCATCACCGCCGGCATCGCGGCTGGACTTGTTCAGCAGCTCGCGCGCTTCTGTACCGATGGTTGCCTGCGTTGCGGGCGTGCGCGTGAGTCTAGAAAGCAGCGCGTAGCAGACAAGCTGCGGATCATCCTGCAGCACGAATTTGGGCAGCTCCGCATCAAACAGATTCCAGTCGCGCCGCTTGCCCAGCAGCAGCAACCAGTCGTTGCGCAGCCGGTCGGCTACAAACTGGCCGTCATAGCGCTCGATCATGGCGCGGATTTCAGCGTCGCTGACCTGCCCGGTGGGCTCACCGCGGCGGTCGATCATGCGCACGCGCAAGCCCCAGTACTCCGCGTACATTGCGAGCGGATAGTCGGCGGGAATGCGCGGCACCAGCGCCTGCACGCGGTCCAGCTCAAAGTTGCGCTGCGCATCGCGCAGTTGCACAAATGCCTCATCGGGCGTGAGCGCCTCAGGCGTGCGCTTCTGCGCAGACACGGGGGCGGCCAGCAAGACCAGCAGCAAGCAGAAAAAGGCGGAAAAGGAGCGAATGACGGAGTTATGCACGGCGGATAAGATCAGAGGACACCTCACAGGTTAACAAACTGGCGCACGGTTTCGATGACAAAGCCCAATAACGTGGTAGTTCCGTGGTAGTTCCGGCGCAGGCTGCAGAGCAGCGCAAACTGCTGCGCAAGCAGATGATTGAGATGCGCGAACGCATCTCGCCACAAGCACGCGTGGCCGCCACCGAATTGATTCAGACACATCTGAGCGCTTGGCTTGCGCGCTGCGCGCCCCATGCAAGCACGATCGCGCTGTACAGCCCGCACCGTGGCGAAGTAGATCTGCAGCGCTGGGCGCGAGCCCGGCGGGAGAGCTTTGCGCTGCCGGTTGTGACAGCTAAAGGGCAGCCGCTTGCGTTTGCCGCCTGGCAGCCTGGTGAGCCGACCGTACTTGACCAGTATGGCATTGCGGTGCCAGCAGTGCAGCGCATAGTGCAGCCGGAGGTACTGCTGATTCCCTGCGTTGCATTCAACGCTGCGCGCGTGCGGCTTGGCTATGGTGGTGGTTACTACGATCGCACGCTGGCGGCGTTTACGCCGCGCCCACTCGCTGTGGGCGTGGCTTTTGCGGCGCAAAGCTGTGACTTTGCGGCCGCCGCGCACGATATCGCGCTGGATGCCATCATCACCGAGCGCGGCGTGGTTTGACGGCCGGCTTCGGTGCAGGAGTTTTGCGCGCCGCGGCTTTCGCTGTCTTCTTTGCTACTTTTTTGTCCGACTTTGCGGGTTTGGCGGCTTTGGCATTGGCCGCCTTCAGCGCCGCCTGCATGGCCAGCCTTGCCCACGGCGCCATCAGGTGCGGCGCGTCCATTGCGTCAGGCGGCACGGTCCAGTACGACATTTCAATCGGTTTGTGTTTACCGTCATAGATAAACGGTTCGCAGCCAGCTTCTGCAAAACTCGGCTTGGTCTGCGCATCCACCTTGAGATACAGGCGCTCCCAGGCGATCAGCCCAATAGATAGGCCGTCGCACGAAACTCCCCAGCCGCCAAACATTTTGCGTGCGCGCACATCGCCTAGCGGTGCGAGCAATTCGAGAATGTGGGCAATAAAGGGATCGAGTGCGGCGGGCATGGTAGTAGCAAGCGTAAGCGCGCCACGCTGGAACTTCAAGTGCGTGGAGGGCGCGTCAGTCCAAATAGTATTTGCGCGGGTCTACACCGTAGGCGCCAATTGGCAGGCCGCGCAGAATGTAAATGGTCTTACCGGTGGCATCGGTGGGGCGATACAGCAGATCGCGCTCAAACGGTGCGTTGATGGCCGATTTGTCCGGCAAGGTCATCACCAGCACGCGCGGCTCAAGGCGACGGATGGGGTTATGGCCGGTGACGGCGGCCACTTCACCATTGGAAAGCTCCACCAGCGAGCCGATCGGAAACACGCCGATGGCCTGGATAAACTGCTCCATCATCGCTCCGTTAAACCGCGTCGCGCTGGCGCGCTGGATCTCGCGCAGCGCGTCATAGGTAGAAAGCGCTGGCGCATAAGGCCGCACCGAGGTCATGGCGGCCACGGTGTCGACAATGCCGGCCATCCGGCCAAACGTGCTGATCTTGTCATCGACCAGCCCCTGCGGATAACCGCTGCCATCGGCGCGCTCGTGATGATGCAGAATCGCCAGCCGCACATCCGGATCCAGCCGGCGGTCTGATTCCAGCAGCTCCACGCCCAGGCGCACGTGCTCCTGGGCTTGCCGCCACTGCGCGTCATTCAGTGGGCCGGGCGTTGCGAGCACTTCTTTATCCACTTTGATCTTGCCCATATCGAGCAGCATGCCGATCATGCCCAGCTTAATCAGCCCTTCGCGCGAATAGCCGATGTGCCGGCCAAAGGTCATCATGAACACGGCGGCCTTGACCCCGCGGCTAAACGCGCTGGGTTCATGCTCGCGCATGCGCGCCATCCACATTGCGGCATTGGGATCGGTGAGCACGGTGCTTACTAGCTCCGCCATCGAATCTTCCAGATCCTCAAGCTGCAGATCGGTTTGCAGATCCACGTCGGCATACATGCGGTCCACAGCCGCTTGCACGCTTCCGATATTGCGCTGCGCTTCTGCCAACGCTTCTTTGCTGATGGGCGGCGCCGGCGGGTAGCGCATCAGGTCTTCTTCAGTGCCGACGAATTTGGGGTTGCGCGATTTGGGCAGCGGCTTGGGTTCTGCTTCTAGTGGATTGCGCAGGTCATGCCAGGACTTGCGCACGCGGGTCCACCAGCGCGACGCGCTGCCAAACAGTGCACTCACATCTGGCGGCGCAAGCGCAGGCAGCGCTAACGCATCGCCTTGCACGGGGCGGGCCAACGTGCCGCCGGGTTGAAAGTCTTGCTTGAGTGCATCGATGAGGCTGGGCGACTGGCCTTCATCCGCGTAGATGACAAGCTTGCGGTCTTGCGGCCGTGGCGGCCGTGTAGGCGTGGGGCTCAGTACCGCCTTGGCATCGCCAACCGCGCCTTTGACAAGCTGCAGCACGATTGCGTCCGACCGGCGTGGATCGACATAAACTTTTTCGCACAGCGCGCGCATTTGCTCAGCAGAGGCGTCGTCCAGCAAAAAGCCCTGCAGCAAAAACGGCGTGTCCTTCCAGGGCCGATCCAGCTGGGCGACAAACAGCCCAGCGCGCAAATCTTGCACCGGAATTTCAAGCAAAGAGGAGTCCTGCGAGGCCAACAAACCACCTGCCGTATTCAACACACCTCGTGAATACTATCGCAGACCTGTCAGTACGCTAAGCGTTGGACCCGCTTGATTCAGGGTATAGAAGTGCAAACCCGGGCATCCCACGCTGACTAATTGTGAAACAAGGTCAACCACAACCTCGGTACCGAAGGCAGAAGTTGCCGCAGTGTCATCACCAAAGCCCTGCATCTTCAGACTGATCCAGCGCGGGATTTCTGCGCCGCACGTCTCGGCAAAGCGGGAAATCTTGGAAAAACTGTGGATCGGCATCACACCGGCCATGATCGGATAGCGGTCAACGTCCACGCCACGTGCTGCCACTTCATCAACAAAATGAAAATACGCGTCGGAGTTGTAAAAAAGCTGCGTAATCCCGCCCGTGGCACCGGCTTTCATCTTGTCGACGAAGTGCTGCAGGTCTTGCTGCGCGCTGCGCGCCTGCGGGTGATATTCCGGATAGGCCGCTACCCACACCTCAAACGCATCGCCGTAGTGCGCGCGGATGAAGCTCACCAGATCGGCCGCATAGCGAAACTCTCCACCCAGGCCGTAGCCGGAAGGCAAATCACCGCGCAGCGCGACCAGTTTTTTGATGCCAAGCTGCTGATAACCGTCCAGCAGCGCACGCACGCTGTCTTTGGATGCGCCGATGCATGAAATATGCGGCGCAACCACGCGGCCTTCTGCATGGATTTCATGCACGGTCTGCACCGTGCCATCGTGGCTTGAACCGCCCGCGCCGTACGTGACGGAAAAGTATTCTGGCTTGGCGACATCCAGCTGCTTGCGCACATCTGCAAGCTTAAGGTGGCCTTCAGGCGTTTTGGGGGCGAAGAATTCGAAACTGACGGGTGGTAATTGCATGATGCCCCGTGCTTAGCGCTTCTTGGGCAGCAGCATCGACAGCAGCCAGCCGATGATGCCGTACACAATCGCGCCGATGAATCCAGCCCAGAAGCCGCTCACCGTAAAGCCCGGCAGGAACGTGCCGACCGCCCAGAACAGCAAGCCGTTGATGACGAAGAAAAACAAGCCCAGCGTGAGAATCGTCACCGGCAGCGTCAGCAGCACGAGCAGCGGCCGGATGATGGTGTTCACCAGGCCCAGCACCAGCGCCGCAATCAGTGCCGTGGTGATGCCTTGCGCGCCCCACAGTCCAGCGATCTTGATGCCCGGCACGACATGGGCAACGCCAATCAATGCAACCGCATTCAGCAACCAGACCAGGAGCAAGCGCATGGTGTTTTCCTTAATGATTGAGAGAAGGGTACGCAATATCCATGCGGGTTTCAGAGCAAAAATGCCTGAAAAGGCGCATAAATACTGCGTAGACTGCTTTGATTTTGATCAATACCGGTAAGTATCTGCCTTGTACGGACCTTGCTTTGGCACGCCGATATATTCGGCCTGCTCGTCGGTCAGCTCGGTGAGTACCGCGCCGACTTTCTTCAGGTGCAGGCGCGCGACTTTTTCGTCCAAATGCTTGGGCAGCACGTACACCTTGCCTTGCTCGTAATAGTCGCTATGCGTGAACAGCTCGATCTGTGCGATCGTCTGATTGGCAAAGCTTGAACTCATCACAAAGCTGGGGTGGCCGGTGGCGCAGCCCAGGTTTACGAGGCGGCCCTTGGCCAGCAGGATGATCTTCTTGCCGTCCGGAAAGATCACGTGATCAACCTGCGGCTTGATCTCGTCCCACTGGCATTTTTCCAGCGAAGCCACATCAATCTCATTGTCAAAGTGGCCGATGTTGCAGACGATGGCTTCATCCTTCATCGCCGCCATGTGCTTGTAGGTGATGACGTTTTTGTTGCCGGTGGCGGAAACAAAAATGTCGGCCTTGTCGGCGGCGTATTCCATCGTGACGACTTTGTAGCCTTCCATCGCAGCTTGCAGCGCGTTGATCGGGTCAATCTCCGTCACCCACACTTGCGCGGACAGCGCGCGCAGCGCTTGTGCGCTGCCTTTGCCCACATCGCCATAACCCGCCACCACAGCCACTTTGCCGGCAATCATTACGTCGGTGGCGCGCTTGATCGAGTCCACCAGCGACTCACGGCAGCCGTACAAGTTGTCGAACTTGGATTTGGTGACCGAATCGTTCACGTTGATGGCGCGGAACATCAGCGTGCCCTTGGCGGACATTTCTTTCAGGCGATGCACACCAGTGGTGGTCTCTTCCGTCACGCCAATGATCTGCGCGCTCTTGCGGCTGTACCAGGTGCCATCCACCGCCAGCTTGGCCTTGATCGTGGCAAACAGCTCGCGCTCTTCTTCGCTGCGTGGGTTGGCGATGACGGACTGGTCTTTCTCCGCCTTCTTGCCCAGATGCATCAAGAGCGTGGCGTCGCCGCCGTCGTCCAGAATCATGTTGGGGCCTTCGCCGTCAGTGCCCTTGGCGCCGAATTCAAAAATGCGGTGCGTGTAGTCCCAATAGTCCTTGAGCGTTTCGCCTTTGTAGGCAAACACAGGGGTGCCGCGCTCCACCAACGCAGCGGCGGCGTGGTCTTGCGTAGAGAAAATGTTGCACGACGCCCAGCGCACGTGCGCGCCCAGCGCTTGCAGTGTTTCCACCAGCACGGCAGTCTGGATCGTCATATGTAGCGAGCCCGTGATGCGCGCGCCTTTGAGCGGCTGGCTTTTGGCAAATTCTTCACGGATTGCCATCAGGCCGGGCATCTCTGTCTCGGCAATCTTGATCTCTTTGCGGCCCCAGGTGGCCAAGGTCATGTCTGCCACTTTGTAGTCGGCGAAGTGATTGGGTTTGAGTACGGCGCTCATGTCGTTGCTCCAGGCATGAACCGGTGACATTGTGCTGAGGGGGCGGAAACTTGCACGCTCACCTGAGGCACGCCACGCGGTTGTGGGTGGGTGAGCGCCGTTTGAAAAGGTCCAAGCCTGGCAGAAAAGAAAACTGCTGCAGCGCTCCTTGGATGCACGCATTATATGCGCCATCGTGCAGCCCGTGCGGACGCAGTCTGAAGTGATTTTAGAAGCGACTACGCAGTATCCATGCGGTTTTTGGAGCAAAATGCCTTGAAAAAGCGCATAGGTATTGCGTACAGCCTCATCAGATTGCACCGGTTTGTGAAGGATTGTGTCGTGTCACTGCAGCTTGATTGACGCCCTTTCCTGGAACACATAGAGTCTGCCCACCTCAGGGAAGACCCTGATCTATCGGAGGAAAACATGTTCAAAAAATTATTGGCCGAATTTGTCGGCACGTTTTGGCTCGTGCTTGGCGGTTGCGGCAGCGCGGTGTTGGCGGCGGCGTTTCCCGGCTTGGGTATCGGGCTGCATGGCGTATCGCTCGCGTTTGGCTTGACAGTGCTGACGATGGCCTACGCCGTGGGCCATATTTCGGGCGGGCATTTCAATCCAGCGGTGTCGGTAGGCCTTGTCGTGGGCGGCCGCTTTGCTGCAAAGGATTTACCGGGCTACATCATTGCGCAGGTGCTGGGCGCAATTGCTGCGGCGACCGTACTGTATCTGGTGGCCAGCGGCAAGGCAGACTTCAAGCTGGGCGGCTTTGCGGCCAACGGCTACGGCACAAATTCGCCCGGCGGCTATTCGATGATGGCGGCGCTCGTGATTGAAGTGGTGCTGACTGCCGGCTTTCTGATTGTGATTCTGGGCGCAACCAGCAAGCGCGCGCCGGCCGGTTTTGCACCGATTGCGATCGGCCTTTCGCTGACCTTGATTCATTTGATCAGCATTCCGGTCACCAACACTTCCGTGAACCCCGCGCGCTCCACCAGCCAGGCGATATTTGTTGGTGGCTGGGCGGTTGAACAATTGTGGCTGTTCTGGGTTGCGCCAATCGTGGGCGCAGTGCTCGGCGCCGTGATTTACAAAGCGATGGCCAGCGACGATTAGTCCAGCAGCGTTTACGCAATACTGATGCGGCTTTTTGTGCCTAAATGGCCTGAAGAGCCGCATCGACACTGGGTAAAGCCGCAGACGTACAGCTGCGGCGTGATTGTTAAACCTTAATAACCGGTATAGGGCTTAGCGCGGCGCTCAGGTATAAAGCGCCCTTCGACGCACAAAAATTCTCAGCGTCGTCGCAAGGGGCCGCATTTGTCTTTACGCGCAATCCGGTGGTTAACAGCACTGCTGATCGTGGCGATTCTGCTGCCCGCTGCGGCGGTGCTTGGCTGGTCGTATTGGGACGCGCGGCGCGACGTGCAAAACGACATGACCCATGTGGCCAGCGCGGCGCGCGACCGGCTGGATGCGATCATTGTGTCTGGCGCCGCGCAGCTGCAAGTGCTGGGCAATCTAACCGATACGCTGGCCAGCGGCGGCTGCGACAATGACGTGCAATCGCAGCTGCGCGACATCGTGTTTCGCAGCCCCTACTTCCGCGAAGCCGGTGTGCTGTACGACAACAAGCTTCTGTGCAATCAGTACGAACGGTTTGAGCCGCCGCCTGACGTAGCCAAGCGCCTGAAAGACGCAGCGTTGGTCGATGGCTTACTAATTTCTGCGCAGCAGGTGCCTGATGGCGGCCCGCACAGTTTGATTTTAGCGATGCGCTACTACAACCGCGGGACTGGCTATTTAGTGGTCCACCCGGAAGCGATGGTGGATTACCTCGCGTTCTTTGAACCCAACGCGCAGCACGGCGTGTACTACGTGTATGACGGCCGCGTCGCCTTATCGACCGTCGGTGTGATCGACGACGCTACGGCTGATCAACTGCTGGCCAGCGTGTCCGGCAGCGGCGAGCAGCCCGCACAGCAGATTTTCTCGGTTGCACGCAGCACCAAATACCCGGTGGCTATTGCGGCTGTTTCCAAAGCGCATCTGGCGATGGATCGCTGGAAGCAGCGCCTTCCCTGGGTGCTGTTGTTGGCCTGCCTGCTCGCCGCCGCCGCATACTTGATCGTACGTAAACTGGCGGCGCAGGCGCTGTCCATGCACGCAGAGCTGGCGCGCGCGATTGCTTCAGAACGTTTAAGCGTCGAGTATCAGCCCTTCTTCGATGCCGAGAAAGGCATCGTCGCAGGCGTTGAAGTACTGGTGCGCTGGAACAATCGCCGCGAAGGGCCGCTGTCACCCGCGGTATTTGTGCCGCTGGCCGAGCAAATGGGTCTGCTGCCCGAGCTGACCGAGTTTGTGATGAAGCGCACGCTGTCCGAGATGGAGCCTTTGATGCGCCGCTTTCCGCGCATGCGGGTTTCCATCAACTGTCATGTCAGCACTTTGTCCAGTCCGCTGCTGAGCGAGTTTCTGCGCCGCTGGTCTGCCGCCGGACTCAATGCTGATCGGCTCGTGTTTGAAGTGACCGAGCGCGCCAACGCGCACTTCGACGCAGCCTCTGTCAAAGCGCCGATGCAAGCGCTCAGGGCGCAGGGCGCTTCTTTTGCCATGGACGATTTTGGCGTGGGCTTTTCCAACCTGAACAGTTTGCGCACGCTGCCGTTTGATTTTCTCAAGATCGACAAGGCTTTTGTAGACGGTATTGCCGCGGACGATGCAGAATCCGCCGGCTTTGTTGATCACATCATCGCACTGGCCAAGCGGCTGGATTTGATTGTGGTGGCCGAAGGTGTGGAAACGCAGGCTCAGCGTGACTACTTGCAGCGCGCCGGAGTGCGCTACATGCAGGGCTGGCTGTTTGCGCGCCCAATGACTGCCAGCGCGCTCACCAGTTATCTCGGCGAATACCGGCAGCAAATGGCTGCCTCAATCGAGCTTGCCGCTGGCCGGCCATGATCGATCGTTGATCAAGCTTGCGCAGCAGCTAGCTGCTGCCGGTGTCAGCCACTAGTTCACGCGCTGTGCATGCGTGCACAGCGCGTTGCTACTTTCAGCTCTTGAGTCCGGCCGCCGCGCGCAGCAGCTGCGCTTTATCGGTCGCTTCCCAAGAAAACTCCGGCTCGTTGCGGCCAAAGTGACCGTAGGCGGCGGTCTTGGTATAGATCGGGCGCAGCAGATCGAGCATGTTGATGATGCCTTTGGGACGCAGATCGAAATGCTCATTCACGAGTTTGGCGATCTGATCGTCCGGAATCACGCCCGTGCCTTCGGTGTACACAGTCACATTCATTGGCTTGGCAACGCCAATTGCATACGCCACTTGAATCTGGCACTGCCGCGCCAGACCGGCAGCGACGATGTTTTTGGCGACATAGCGCGCGGCGTACGCGGCCGAGCGATCCACTTTTGTCGGGTCTTTGCCGGAGAACGCGCCGCCGCCATGCGGGCAGGCGCCGCCGTAGGTATCGACAATGATTTTGCGGCCGGTCAGACCGCAATCACCTTGCGGGCCACCGATCACAAAACGGCCGGTCGGGTTGATCAGGTACTTGGTGTCTGCGGTGAGCCATTCTTTGGGCAGTACCGGTTTGATGATCTCTTCACGCACCGCTTCATAAAACTCGGGCTTCATCTTGTTGCCCAGGCTCATCTCGGGCGCGTGCTGGGTGGAGAGCACCACCGTATCGATGGAATGCGGTTTGCCATCGACATAACGCATCGTCACTTGTGATTTGGCATCAGGCCGCAGAAACGGCAGGCGGCCGTCTTTGCGCAACATGGCTTGGCGCTCCACCAGACGGTGTGCGTAGTAAATCGGCGCGGGCATCAGGTCGGGCGTTTCATCGCAGGCGTAGCCGAACATCAGGCCTTGGTCGCCGGCGCCGGTATTCAGATGGTCGTCGCTGGCGTGATCGACACCTTGCGCGATGTCATTACTCTGCTTGTCGTAGCAGACCATGACGGCGCAGCCTTTGTAATCAATGCCGTAATCGGTGTTGTCGTAGCCGATGCGCTTGATCGTATCGCGCGCAACCTGGATGTAGTCCACATGCGCGTTGGTCGTAATTTCGCCCGCGAGCACCACCAGGCCGGTATTGCACAATGTTTCTGCAGCAACACGGCTGCGCGGATCTTGGGTGAAAATTGCGTCGAGAATCGCGTCTGAAATCTGGTCTGCCACCTTGTCGGGATGGCCTTCAGATACGGATTCGGAGGTAAAGAGAAAATCGTTCGCCACTATCAAGCTCCAGTTTTTGGTGAGGCGTCGCCAGACCCTGAAAGCGGCGAACGCTTTAGCGGAATTGTTTCACCGATAAACTCTGGTCTCCAAAGCTTCCGGCCGCGCCCCGCAAGTTGTTCATTTAACTCGGCGCAAGGTCATAGTTTACCCAATGTTTCTGCTGCGCTTGTTTCGACTGTTGTCCTTCCTGCCGCTGCGGTTGTTGCATGGCCTGGGCGCCGGTTTGGGCGCTGTTGTTGCCTGGATTTCGCCGCGTAACCGCGAGTTGACGCGCGAGAACCTGCAACTCGCAGGCTTTGACATCACACCCGCCGCGGCGCTGCGTGAAAACGGCCGTGCGGTGCTGGAGCTGGCGTGGGTCTGGTTTCGTCAGGCGGATGAGGTGCTTGGCCGCGTCCGAGTGACAGGAAAGGAGCATCTTGAAGCAGCGCTTGCGCACGGCAAAGGCCTAATCATTCTCACCCCCCACATGGGTTGTTTTGAAGTGATCGCGCAGTATCTCGCGTCCAAGGCGCCCTTGACGGCGCTGTACCGCCCGCCGCGCAAAGTGTGGCTCAAGCCGCTGGTGGAAGATACGCGTGGCCGCCACAATCTGTATTTGGCCCCGGCCGACGGCAAAGGCGTGCGCATGATGCTCAAGGCGCTCAAACGCAATGAAGCCATCGGACTTTTGCCGGACCAGGTACCCGGCGTTTCAGAAAAAGGCGGCGAAGGCGTGTGGGTCGATTGGTTTGGCCGCCCCGCGTACACCATGACCTTGCCGGCCAAGCTCGCGCATGCCACCGGCGCGCCGATCGTGCTCGCGCTGGCGCTGCGGCTACCGAAAGGCGCGGGCTACGAGATTCAGTTTGTGCCGTTCACCGATGTGCTGAGCGGTGATGAGGCGCACGACGCGCGCAGCATCAACGCGGCGATTGAAGCGCTGGTGGCGCGCGCACCGGTGCAGTATTGGTGGAGCTACAACCGCTATAAAGCGCCGCGCGGTACTGCACCTGCCAGCGCGGCGGAGCACACTGCATGAGTGCATTGCTCAGGCTACTTTCCTGGCTGCCCTTGCCGGTGCTGCGCGCGCTGGGCGGCGTGTTTGGCACGCTGCTGTATGTTGTTTCAGGCCGCCGCCGCCGCATCACGCGCACCAATCTCAAGCTTGCGCTGGCAAGCCGGCAAAAGGCGGATCGGTTCAAAGTCGAAGCGCTGACCTGGCTGCACTGCGTGCGTATGACGCAGTCGGTACTGGACCGTGCGTGGCTGTGGAAGAGCCGTGAAAAGACTGTGCGCGAGCGCATCAAGCTGGAAGGACTCGCGCAGATTCCAAAAGACAAGCCGGTGATTCTGCTGGTGCCGCATCTGGTGGGGCTGGATGCAGCGCTGTGCGCGGTGCTTCTGGCTGGCTTGAAAATCACCGGCTTTTACCAGCGCCAGCGCAATCCAAAGTACGACAAGATTGTGTTTGAAGGCCGCATGCGCTTTGGCGATTTGCGCGCCTACGCGCGTGAAGACGGTGTGCGCAAAGTCATTCTGGACATGCGTGAAAAGCGCCTGTTCTACTGCCTGCCTGACATGGACTTTGGCCCCAAAGATTCCATCTTCGTGCCGCTGTTTGGCGAGCCCGCGGCCACGCTCACGGTGCTGCCCAAGATGGCCAAGCTTGCCGGCGCGGTGGTGGTGCCGCTGGTGGCGCGCATGACCGCTAGCGGCTACCGCGTCACCGTGGAAATGCCGTGGAGCGGCATGGATACGATGAGTGTGGAAGAAGGCTGCCGGCGCATGAACGCCGCGGTGGAAGGCTGGGCGATGGATGCCGGCCCGGAATACCTGTGGAGCCACCGCCGCTATAAAACCCGGCCCGAAGGCGACCGTCCGATCTATTAATACGCAATATCCATGAGGGTTTTGGAGCATTTTTGCCTCAAAACCCGCATGGATATTGCGTAGAGCATTTCTAAAGATGCTTATTGAACAACTGTGGTGGTCAACGACTACGATGCATTGCCGTTGAAAACGCAGGGAGCGTGTGCGGCTTGGCGACAAGCTGCGTTCAACATGCAAAAAGGAAGTCATCCAATGATTCGCAAACTCTTGCTACTGGCTGCTGGATTCAGTGTGCTCGCCGGCACAGCCGCCGCACAGACCAATATTGGTGTGGGCGTGACGGTGGACATCAATCAGCCCGGTGTCTACGGCCGCGTGACCATCGGCAATGTGCCGCCACCCGTGGTTTATCCGCAGCCAGTCATCATTACGCCGCGGCCGATCGTGGTGCAGCAGCAGCCGATTTACATGAAAGTGCCGCCCGGCCACGCCAAGAAGTGGAGCAAGCACTGCCACAAGTACAGCGCCTGCAATCAGCCGGTGTACTTTGTGCAGACCGCGGAGTACAGCGGCAAAGGCAAGGGTAAAGGCAACAAGCGCGACGATTGAGCTGTCGCAGCCGCGGCGCGCCCTACTCAGGCGGCCGCGAAGCGCAGCACGCCACCTTCTTGCGTGCGGCGCAGCACGCCTTCATACCAGAGCATGTGCAAGTGCGCGAGCGCCTCGCCCATCGCAAACGTGGTTTGATGCAAATCCAATGTGCGTTTGAACAACACAGGCACAATCTGCGCCGCGGTTTTGGGCGCTTCTTGGCAGGCCGCCACAACCTCTTTCAAACGCTCTGCGTGATGATCGCGCAGCTGCCGAATGCGCTGATGCAGGCCGCGAAACGGTTTGCCGTGGCTGGGCAGCACCAGCGTATCGGCCGGCAAGGATTCATAGCGCGCCAGTGAATCAAGAAACAGCGGCAGCGGATTGGCCTCGGGCTCGCTGTCCCACACGCTCACATTGGTCGAAATACGCGGCAGCACCATGTCGCCGCTGATTAGCACACCCAGGCGTTCGCAATAGAGTGCGATATGTTCCGGTGCATGACCATAGCCGGCAATGCAGCGCCAAGTGTCTGCACCGAGTTGCACGGTGTGGCCATCCATCAGGCGGCGGTAAGTGGCCGGCAGCGCCGGCACCATGCTGCCGTAGTAGTTGGTGCGTTTTCTGATCTTGTCTAAATCTTCCGGCGCGGTGAGGCCGTGGCGCGCAAAGTGCGCAGATGCAGCTTGCCCGCCGCTGCCGCTTGTGCCGCTGATATTGGTGCGCGCAACAAAGTAGTCCGTCATACTTACATGCAACGGCACCTGCAGCGTTTCAGTGAGCCAATGCGACAGGCCGATGTGATCCGGGTGCATATGCGTGGCAATCACCCGCGTGACCGGCTTGCCTTCCAGCGCGCTGGCTAGCACCTGCTGCCAAAGCGCCTTGGTCTCGTCGGTGGCAATGCCGCAATCCACAATCGCCCAGCCCGCCATGCCTTCGGCGTTATCTGCCACCAGCCACAAATTGATGTGGTCCAGCGCAAAGGGCAGCGGCATGCGCAGCCACTTCACGCCAGTAACCAGCGGCATGGCCGTGCCGGGCGCGGGCAGGGCATCCGCCCAGGGGTAGGTCAGTTCATGCTCAAGCGCGTTCATGCGGCTCCGCCGGAAACAAGGTGATTTGTCGATCGCTTTACGTTTACGTAAAGTGTAGGGTATGACGGAAAAGCCGCAGACCTATACCATCTCTGACCTCGCGCGCGAGTTTGACATCACGCCGCGCGCGATCCGGTTTTACGAAGACCAGGGCTTGATTGCGCCTGCGCGCGAAGGCCCGGGCGGCCGCAACCGCGTGTACTCGCATCGCGATCGCACGCGCTTAAAGCTCACGCTGCGCGGCAAACGGCTTGGCCTATCGCTGTCTGAGGTTAAAGACTTGATTGATATGTACGAAAGCCCGCGAGACACTACCGCGCAGTTACAGGAGTTTTTGCGTGTTTTAGCAGAGCATCGCGCCACGTTGGAGCAACAACGCGAAGATCTAGAAGTGACGCTGGCGGAAATTGCCGCGCACGAGGCACAATGCAGAAAATTGCTTGAAGCCGGCAGTAGCAGTTCGGCTAAAGCCGCCCGCGGATCGAGGAGTCCATGGAAGAAACCGCTTCACTAAAAGTCAGTGCGCTGGCCGCGCAAGAACGCTGGGCCTGGGCGGCCTATGGCCTGCATGCGTTTGGCCTGTTCTTGTTCTGGCCGGCGCTGCTGGGGCTGGCGATCAACTACATCAAGGCCGGCGACGGGCCGGATGGCAACGTAGACACCCACCATCCCTACATGCGCAAGACGTTTTGGATCAGCTTCTGGATCGCGGTGCTCGTCATCGCGACGATGGTGGTGGGGCTGCTGTTGTTGTTGTTTCGCTTTGGTCTTGACGTCAGCACTATCGCCACTGACACCGCAGTACAAATTCGCGGCCTGAGCCTTGAGCATGCGTGGATTCCGGTGGTTGCGGTGCTGGGCGGCCTGATGCTGCTTGCCGTGTGGCTGTGGGCCGTGTTCCGTACGCTGCGCGGCATGATCCGCCTTGGCGAAGACAAAAGTGCACTGTAAGCGCCTGGCCATCACTGTATGTGGTTGACCCGCTTTTTTGTCTGGCTGGTGCGCGTGCTGGTGGGCGCTTATCCGCGCTGGATCGGCACCGCGCCTTCGGCCACGCAGCGCATTTACTTTGCGAATCACACGAGTCATTTGGACACGCTGGTGGTCTGGTCTGCCATGCCGGAAGACACCCGCTCGCGCACCCGCCCAGTCGCCGCGGCAGATTACTGGAACAAGAGCGCGATCCGGCGGCACATCGTGCTGCAAGGTTTGAACGCGGTGCTGATCGACCGCAAGCGCGAGCAGGAGGGCGATCCGCTGGATCCGCTGCGTGACGCGCTTGCGCATGGTGACTCGCTCATCATCTTTCCGGAAGGCAAGCGCAACGCGCAGCCGCTGCCCGAGCCGTTTAAGCGCGGTATTGCCAAGCTGGCCGAAGAGTTTCCTGATGTTGAGCTAGTGCCTGTGTACTGCGAAAACCTGCATCGCATCATGCCCAAGGGCACGTTTTTTCCGGTGCCGCTCGCATGCAACGTGCGCTTTGGTAAACCGCTACACCGCGGCAAAGAAGAGTCTGAAGAAGATTTTGTCGAGCGCGCGCGCCAGGCAGTCGTTTCGCTGGCGCAAGATAATCCGGGCCGCGCAGTTGTACCCTTCAAGCCGGGTGAGTCGCAGGAAGTGCGCACCGAGCGCGCGGCAGACGGCACTGCCTGATGGATATTCGCTTTTGGTCCGTGATTGTGGTCATGCTGCTCGCGCTGCTTGTAGCGACAGCAGCGCGGCCTTTGACAGACAGTTTCATCAAGCGGCCGCTTTCGCGCGCGGTGCTGGATTTTGTGCGCGACCGCGTGCGCACCGGCTGGATGCTGCTGTTTGCATTCTGGGCTGCTGTGGTGCTGCACGAAGCGGTCACCATCATCGTATTCGCATTCGTCAGTTTTTTTGCGCTGCGTGAATTTCTCACGCGCACGCCGGCCAATGCGGGCGATTACCGGGCGCTGTTTGTTTCTTTCTTCATCATCATTCCGCTGCAATACGTGCTGGTGGGCCTGGGCTGGTATTGGCTCTTTGCGGTGTTCATTCCGGTCTATTGCTTCTTGCTGTTGCCCAGCGTGACTGCGCTCGCCGGTGACACGCGCGAGTTTTTGGCGCGCGCCGCCAAACTGCAGTGGGGCTTGATGCTGGGCGTGTATTGCATCAGCCACGTCCCGGCGCTGCTGACGGTTGAAGAGGCCGATCATGATGATCTGCCCGCCTACCTGATGCTGGTGTGCGTGCTGATTGTTCAGGTGGCGGACATTGCGCAGTACGCGGTGTCGCGCAACTTTGGGCGCCGCCGCGTGGCGCGCAACATCACCCGCAACTTCACGTGGGAAGGCATTGCCGCCGGCACGGCCGCGGGTATCGGCATGGCGCTCGTCATGTACTGGTTTTTGCCGTTCAATCTCATCACTACCATCGGCATCGCCGCCGCCACGGCAGTGATGGGCTTCATGGGCTCGCTGGTGCTTACCGCAGTGAAACGCAGCGCCGGCTTCAAGGATTGGAATGAAGGGCTGGACCGCTCCAGCACGCTAGACCGGTTGGACTCGCTGTGCTTTGCCGCGCCGGTGTTCTATCACCTGACGCGGTTTTGGATCACGTAAACGCGCTCAGAACTTCAGCGCCGCAACTCCGGCCTGACCAACCTGCAATTCCGTTCCCGCGCCGCCCATCACAATCGCGTTCATGCCCACGCAGACCTCGCCCATCATGTCGGGGCGGGCGCGGTAGCTGGCAAGCGTGCGGCCGGGCTCGGCGTAGCGCTCGGCGCTGTCTTGATCGGTGTTGGGAATCTCGCAGCGCTTGCAGGGTTTGACCAGCTTGATGACGGCATCGCCCACGGTGATGGTATCGATAAAGTCTTCTTCAAACGCACCGACCCCGTCGATCACGATATTGGGCCGAAAGCGGTTCATTGGAATTGGGCCGATGCCTTTTTCTGCCAGCCGCTCATTGATGTCGTTCAATGACGCCTGCGAAACCACCAGCAGCGGATAGCCATCCGCAAACTCAGTGAACGATTCAATCCCTGGGTTGTAGTGCTGGCTCACCGCGCGCGGAACCTCGGGGTTAAAGCGCGCCAGCCGCGCCGGGCTGCCCAGTACGTTGGTAAACCACTGCGCGGCCACATCGCCCATGTCGCAGGCCATGAACGTGTCGCGCCAGACCGTTACCTCAAGATCGTCGCCCGCCGTATCCAGTGGCAAATCCATGCGCACCATGCCCGGCGCGCGCAGCGCCACGCTGCCCATCTTGAATTCGGCCTTTACCAGCGCCAGCTTGGGGTGCGTGCGCTGGCTGATGAACTTGCGGCTATCGGCATGCACAACCATGAAGGTGCGATCATGCTCCAAACCGGTTTGAAACAGCGTGGCAGACTGCTGGGCAATGCCGCCGCAGGATTTGACCGGATAAACGTTCAGTTCTGTCAGAGAGATATTGAGCATGGCGCGGCAGCGTCGCTTTCAGATGCGGCGCAGCCCGTAAGTGAACATTGCGCGAGCATACTCATTTCTTTGCAAGCCCCCTGACGGCCTTGCACCGCAATGAAAAACAGATCAAATGCTGTCTACGCAATATCCATGAGCCTTTTCAGCCATTTTTGCCTGAAAAGGCTCATGGATACTGCGTAGTGCCTCACAGCAGCATGCCGTCAATGTGCCGTGGCCGATTCCGCCGCCGCATGAACCGCACGCTGCGGCGCATAGGCTTGGCGCGCCTGCGCAGGCACGTAGTCCAGCAGCGCCGTGAGTGCAGCGCCGCATATCACCGCAAGCACAACCGCTAACGCAACGCGTTCAGTCAAGCGGTTTTCGCGTGCCGGCTGTGGCGCTGCACTGCCGTGTGCCTGCATACGTACGACGTTTTCAGGTAGTGATGGCGCGTTGGCGGAGCGCTGCACCTCGCGGCGGCGCAGCCGGACAATGTAGCTGCACACCCACGCGCACATCACTGTGTTCACGGCATTACCGATGACCGCCATATCCACCCGATAGCCTGTGACCACGTAGACATACAGCGCGGTTGTCGCGTTGGCCAGCATCCAGCAGACCCATGTGAGCAGGCTGTAGTTGCGTGCGCTGGCCCCCGGCTGGCGCAGCTTGGCGATGGTGGGCAGGTAGGTCAGCACGCGGATGGTGTTGCTGACCATGAATGCGTAAACGATGCATTGAACCGCAAAGGGTGAGAATTGCATGGCCGCCTCTTCAGTAAGTAAGGCCATGCTAAGAATTTGGCGGGCAATGGAGATCGGTGCTTCCCGACAGATTTGGCGGCTTTGCTACCTAAATTTCGCCGTACTCGCCGCCAACCCGGGCAGCACTTGCTTTGCCAGCATTGCCGCCTCGGTGCGGCTGCGCGCGCCCAGCTTGCTGAGCACAGCAGAGACATGATGCTCCACCGTGCGTTCAGAGCGCACCAGCTTGGCGGCGATTTCCGCGTTGCCCAGGCCTTGTGCGAGCCAGCGCAGCACTTCAAGCTCGCGGCTGGTCAGGCCAAACGCGTTGCCGCGCGCCTGCGCATACGGCCCGCGCGGGATGCCTTTGACGCCGCGCGCGCGCGCGCCATGCTGCGCGCCAGGTTGGCCGCCGGTTTTGCACCCAGTTGCTCAAACAGGTTGATCGCGCTGGCCAGCTCGGCCGGCCCGCCCTGCATCAGCGCCAGCGCTTGCTCGTACGGCGCGCCAATCGCCGCCCACTGCGCGGCGGCGTCTTGCGCGTGGCCCATGATTTCTGCGCGGTAGGGCGGCGCTTGCAGATCGTTCGCGTCGGTGCTTTGCCCACAGCGCAGCGCCCAGGCATCCAGCTCGCCCACTTCCCACGGATTGCGGCCCACACCCGGCAAGGCCTTGGCTTTGCGAACGGCTTCCAGCGCTGCGGCGTTGTCTTGCTCCAGCCACTCGGCCTCTGCCAGCGCGCAGGAGAGCGGCACAATCCGCTGCCCCTCACCGGTGGGCCATGCGAGATCGAGCGCCTCGGTCAGCAGCGCGCGCCCATCAGCGTCGCCGCGCCGCACGTGCAGACGCGCCAGCACCGTCAGCGCGGGCAGCCGCATGACGGCAGTCAGACGCGGAATCGCCAGCACGCCTTGCGCGATTTCTTCGGCTTCGCCAAACAAACCTTGCTCCAGCCGCAACTGCGCCAGCCAGCCCACCAGATAGTGCGTCCAAGAATCCAGATCGTGTTGCGTGTCAAACGCGATGCCTTCGGATAGGTAATGCTCTGCGGTCGCAAAGTCTTTGAACACCACCGCGTACTCACTCATGTTGGTGTACACGCGCGCCGCGTGCTCGTGATAGCCATGCGCAAGTGACAGGCGCAGGCTCTCTTCCAGCATCGGCTTGCCTTGCGCGCGGTGCGCAAACAGCAGCGCAGTACCCATGTTGTTCAGCGCGTGAACGCGGATCTCGGGCTGCGCGAGCTGATCGGCCAGTGCCAGCGCGCGCTGCCCCCATACAAGCGTGTTGTCGGTGTCGTCCACCAGCATGTAGCGCTGCGAGCGCACGCTGTAGCACATCGCCAGCTCGGCACAGGGCGCGATGGCCTCTAGCTCCTGCACGGCTTGTTCGGCATACCGATCGGCCAGCTCGCGGTTGCCTTGGTACCAGTGCAGACGCGCCAGCCAGCGCAGGTTCAGGCCCACGCGTTCGATATTGCCTAGCGCGCGCCACAGCTTGATGGCTTCGTGCCGCGCCGCGATGACGGCATCGTCGATATGCAGCGCCAGCCCCGCTTCATAAGACCAGTTTTCATATAACTCGGCACGTAGCTGCGTCGGTGCAAGCTGCACAAACTTGAGCGCGGTGGCGTAGTGCGCTGCCGCCTCGCGGTGGCCGCCCAGGGCCGCGGCTTGCGCAGCGGCGCGCGGGGCAAGCTGCAAGACCTGCTCGCCGTCGTTGCACTGCGCGGCGTGGTAGACCAGCCGTGCAAGCTCGGGGCGCGGCGCCTTTTGCAGCGCCTGCAGCACTTGCTGATGCAGGTGCAAGCCATGCGCTGGCCCGAGCGTGTCCTCGGTTGCGCGGCGCGCCAGCTCGTGGCGGAACATCACACCGGCGCCGCCTTCGGCGGGAATCAGGATGCGGCGCGTCAGCGCATCATCCAGCGCGCTTTGCGCCTGCGGTCCCATCAGCGCATTGGCCAGCCAGAACTCCATGCGGCCCGGGATCACGCTGGCCAGATCGAGCAGCTCACGCGTGGGCGTTTGCAGGCGCGACATGCGTGCGAGCACCGCATCGCGGATGGTGGAGGGCACGCCTTCGCGGTGCGTCGCGGCCGATTCAGCCAGCACTTCGGTGACAAAAAACGGGTTGCCGCGGGTGATGGAGAACAGATCGTCGGCGTGGTGCTGTGCAATGCCGGCTAGTTGCAGTACGCCTTGGCGCGACAGCGGCGCAAGCTCCATGCGCAGTACCTGTTGCGTCGCCATATCGCCCAGTACTTGGCGAAATGGATGATCTCGCGACAACTCGTCTTCACGGTAAGTGAGCACCAGTAGTGTGCGTAAGCTGGCGGTGCGGCGCGAGAGAAACTTGATCAAGTCAAGCGTGGCATGATCGGCCCAGTGCATGTCTTCAAATACCAGCACGGTGGGCCGCGTGTGCGTGGCCAGCTCCTCGCGTAGCGCCTCAAAAATAGCGGCGGGTTCGGCACCGCCGTACAGCATGCGCAGCAGCGCGCCGGAAAGGTCTGCGGCAACGTCTTGTAAGGGGCCAAGCGGGCGCGGCGTGAACAGCGCATCGCACGAACCCCACAACACGCGGTGGGTGTCAACCATGTCGGCGGTGAACTGCTTGACCAGCGAGGTCTTGCCAACGCCCGCCTCACCCCAGACGAGCGCTACACACCCTGCGCCTTGCGCGACAGTACGCGCCGCTGACTGTAATTCAGACAGGTGGCGGTCGCGTTCAATGAGCGTGTGAGAGGCTTTCTGCGTCACAGAAGTTACATCGGCGCAGAAGATTTTTTCGGATATGGCATAGATCAATACTAGCGCGCGTACACGCACGCTCACAAGCTGCTATGCAGTCTCAAGCAGCAGTGCTAGAAGGCTCTACGCAATATACATGCGCTTTTTCAGCCATTTTTGCCTGAAAAAGCGCATGGATATTGCATATTCTTGTTCAAATACTTTGCCTTTTCACGAACATCCTCAGCGCCCCAGCAACCCCTTGAGCTTGTCTTTCAACGCGTCCTCCGGCTTCTTCGTCGGTGTGGGCGAGGGTGTTGCCCCGGGCGCCGCTTCAGCGGGTTTGCTGTCTTTGGGCGCAATGCCCAGCCGGGCGCCGAGCTGATTTCTGAGCTTGTCTTTGAGCTCTTCCTTCTTCTCTTCAATCTTGGGTGCGAGCGCTGCCTTGACCGCTTCGCTGGACACGGCAGACCACTGAATGTCATAGCCCGGCGCGGTGAAAGGGCCGGACAGGCGCACGGGGATTGTCAAATCTTTCAGCCCGCTGGTTTTGCCGTCTTGCCCGGTGCTGGTGTTCACCAGCGTGGCGCGTACAACAAAGTCCAGCTTCTCGCCCACCAGATCGATGTTGGCGGGGTTGCCCTGCGTCGCACGCAGAAAGGGCGAGGCAAGTTTCACATCGCTCGCGGTCAACACGCCATTGTTCGCGGTGAACATACCGCTCATCTCTGAAAAATCCGTCTTCTCGCTTTTCTTGGCGCTGCCGCCATCGTTCTTGCCCAGCTGCAGCTTGCCGCGAAAGTCGCGCAACTGCTGCGCCAGATTGATGCCTTTGACCGAGCCGTCTTTGAGATTGAGATTGATGGTGCCGGCCAGGCCGCGCTTGAGCGCATCTACCGTGGCGCCTTTGGTGTTGAGGTCAACCGCCACGGTGCCCTTGCCTTCCAGAATGTCTTTGTCGATCGCGTCTTTGAGCAGCGGCAGCACAGACACGCCGGCCAAGTTCGCCTTGAGCGCCATGGCATTGGTGTTGGCATCTACAAAGCCGCTGGCCTGCGCGGTGCCGCCGTACAGACCCAGATTGGCGTTGCCAATGGTGGCGCGGCCATCCGCAAGTTTCACGGCGAGATTCACATTGCTCGTACGCACATTGGCAACTTTCAGCTCACCGATACGCAGCGTGCCGTTGCCACTCATGTTCTTCAGCGCACTTAAATCCACTGGCGCGTCTTTGGGCGCGGGGGCGGGCGCTGCGCCGCCGGCCGGTTTGGCGGCAGGTTTGGTAATGAAGCGGTCTGCATCCAGTTTGTCGATCGACGCGGTAAACACTGCATTGGGCTTGGCAAAGTTACTTACCGTCGCATCCAGATCCACCTTGCTTTGCTCAAACAGGCCGCCAAGCTTCACAGTGACTTTGCCGGCGCGCGGCGCAAGGCTCACGTTGCCCTTGAGCGCAGTGGTGGCCGCGCCGCCGGGCAGCGACGGGTCTTTGACCTGCGCATCCAGCGCCAAGTTCGATAGGTTCAGCACGTCCTGCTTGGGATTAAAGCTAAAACCGGTGGTGAGCTTGCCGGTGGAAGAGCGGCCTTCCAGGCTGGCGTTGTAATTGATCGCGGTGCTTTGCGCGCTCCATGGATCGCCCGCTGCCGCCAAGCCGTCAACGCGAAAGTCCGCATCCAGATTTTGCTTGCCCTTGACAGTGGCTTTGCCGGTGATCGGCG
>JBOFGW010000282.1:0-7624 GCA_051649325.1 Burkholderiaceae bacterium
CAAGCCGTGCCAGATTCCGTGCATGCGGACGTGGCAGACGCTGCCGCCATCAGCCGCTTTGCCACCGCCCTGCCGGCAGAGGATGTGCAGCTGTTCTACGGCATTGCGGTGAAGGGCGTGCAAGAGCTGCCGTGGTCGCCCGACCCGGCCACGGGTTTTTCCATGACCTTGCTGCGCATGCATGCGTTTGCGCCTGCGGAGGCGGCAGTAAGCAGCAAGCCGCTGCTTAAGCCAGCGGCAGACCGCATTGCTGTGCCGGTGCCAAAAAGCGCGCCTCGGATTGAAGCACCGGTCGTTGCTGTGCCTGCCAGGGTTGCGCCGCCGCCTGCGATATCACCTGCGGCGCCCCGCAGCGAGCCGCCACCGCAATCCACAACAATAATCGATGACTGGCCCGCCTTTGCTGCGCAATTGCCGCTTTCCGGCTTTGCTGCGCAACTCGCCACGCAAAGCGCGCTGATCGCACAGGAAGAAGGCAAGCTGATATTGCGTGTGGCCACCAAGCAATTGGCCGACAAAAATAACGTCACCAAGCTTGAGGCGGCGATTGCGCAAACCACCGGCATGCGCTGCAGCGTAACCGTTGAGATTGGCGAGCTGGCCGCCGGCCCGGCTGCCGCGCCCGCTACCGCGCATCAGCGGCAGGAAGAGGCCAAGGCCGCCCGCCAGCGCGCCGCAGAAGAAGCTGTGCGCAACGATCCCCACGTTCAAGAGCTGATTGCAACCTTTGGCGCCACGATTGTGCCGGGTTCGATCAAGCCGTTAGACTAGCGTGAAACTGTAAGGAAAATTCGCCATGATGAAGGGTCAAATTGCGGGCTTGATGAAGCAGGCCCAGCAAATGCAGGAAAACATGAAGCGCATGCAAGAGCAGCTTGCCGACATCGAGGTCGAAGGCAGCGCTGGTGCCGGCATGGTCAAAGTAGTCATGACTTGTCGCAATGTGGTTAAGCGCGTGAGTGTTGACCCAAGCCTGCTCGCTGATGACAAAGACATGCTGGAAGACTTGATTGCCGCCGCCGTGAATGACGCTGTGCGTAAGGCAGAAGCCACCAGCAGCGAGAAGATGAGCAGCCTGACTGCCGGCATGCCACTACCGCCGGGAATGAAGTTTCCGTTCTGAATGGAACCGTCTCCCTCGAAGGGAGAGGGCAGGGTGAGGGCGAAAACTCCGCCCGGAGTAAATATCACTTCAAACGCACACCATGAAAATCCTCACCAGCTGGGACGCAATCCTGCAAACCATTTAGCCGCGCTTGTAGCTAAACGGTTTCGCATGTTTATCCCCACTGGTTGAGGCGCTCATGAAACACGACATTTCCACGCTGATTGCGCAGCTCAAATCGCAAAACATTCACTCTATTTTTCCGCAGTACGTTGACCTGCACGGTGTGGCCAAAGGCAAAATCGTGCCGGTGGATGAGCTGGGTACGCTTGCGAGCACCGGCGCGGGTTTTGCGGGCTTTTCCATCTGGGGCATGGGCTTGCCGCGTTCCGGCAAGCGGGCCGAATACTATGCGCGGGCTGATCTGCAGACTTTGCAGCCGATGAGCTGGATGCCGGGCTACGCGCGCGTGGTGTGCGACGGATTTGTCGCTAGCGAGCCGTTTGAAGACTGCCCGCGCCAGGTGCTCAAGCGCCAAGTGGCGCGGCTGGCTAAGCGCGGCTGGGTGCTCAACGCCGGGCTTGAGCCGGAGTTTTTTCTGCTGCGCAAGACAGAATCAGGCTGGCAGCAAAACGATGCGCGCGACGTGCTGGACAAACCGTCCTACGACTACAAAAGCGTCACGCGCAGCCGCGCCGTGCTGGAAGAGATTGTGCGGCACTGCCAAGCGAGCGGCTTGCACGTGTACCAGACCGATCACGAAGATGCGCTCGGCCAGTTTGAGATCAACTACGTCTACGCCGATGCACTCAAGGCGGCGGACAACTATGTGCTCTTTAAGATGATTGCGTCAAGCATTGCCGATGCGCATGGGTTGACCGCATCGTTCATGCCCAAGCCGTTTGAGCACATGGCCGGCAGCGGCTTGCATTTTCATCTGTCGATTGCAGATAGCGCCGGCAAAAACCTGTTTGAAAATAGTGCGGATGCATTAGAGCTATCTGAACTCGCGTATCACTTCGTCGGCGGCCTGCTCGCGCACGCGGGCGCGCTGTGTGCAGTGGCTGCGCCCACGGTCAACTCCTACAAGCGCCTTGTCACCGGCAACAGCATCAGCGGCGCCACCTGGGCGCCGACCACGATCAACTACGGGCCGGACAATCGCACGTCGATGGTGCGCAGCACGCATGGCCGCATTGAGCTGCGCGTGCCAGACCCATCGTGCAACCCCTATCTGGCGCTTGCTGCGGTGATTGCGGCGGGGCTGGACGGCGTGGAGCGCAAGCTGCACCCCGGCGCGCCGAGTACGGATGATCTGGAGGCGGATGCGTCAAAAGCCATTGCGCCATCGCTACCGCAAGACTTAGGCGCAGCGCTGCAGGCATTGGCTGCAGATGCAGCGTTTGGAGAGGCGCTGGGCGGGCAGGTGGTGGCAAACTTTCTGGCGCTCAAGGGTGAGGAGTGGCAAGCGTACCGTCGCCACGTCAGTGCTTGGGAACTAGACCGATACGCAACTTTCTACTGATCTGCCACAATCGCAGGCATGAAACCCGTCAACGCACTGGATGCATTGATCAAAGCCTTTGAAGCGCTGCCCGGCGTGGGGCCAAAGAGCGCGCAGCGTTTTGCGCTGCATCTGCTGCAGCACGACCGGCCGGCCGCGCAGGCATTGTCTGCCGCACTCGCCACGGCGGAAAAAAAGATTGGCAACTGCGCGCGCTGCAATACCTTTACCGAACACGACATTTGCGAGACCTGCCGCGATGAAAGCCGTGACCCGCGGCTGCTGTGCGTCATCGAAACCCCCGCAGACCAAGCGGCGCTTGAGCAAACGCTCTCGTACAAAGGGCTGTACTGGGTGCTGATGGGCAGCCTGTCGCCACTGGATGGCATGACGCCCAAAGTGCTCGGCTTTGAAAAACTGATCGAGCGCGCTACCGATGGCGTGGTGAAAGAAGTCATCATCGCCACCAACTTCACCGCCAGCGGCGAGGCCACAGCGCACATGCTGGCTGATCTGCTCAAGCGCCGCGGCCTGCAAGTCACGCGGCTGGCGCGCGGCATTCCGGTGGGCGGCGAGCTGGAGTACGTGGATTTGCCCACGCTGGCGCAGAGTTTGCGTGAGCGGCGTGGAGTTGAGAAGTGATTACGAAATATCTATGCGGGTTTTGAGGCAAAAGTGGCTGAAAAGGCTCATGGATATTGCGTGCACTAGTTTGAAAATGCTGTCATTCCGAACGCAGTGAGGAATCTCTCGCAACGCACGGACGAGATTCCTCGCTGCGCTCGGAATGACAAATGCCTAGGCCGTTCGCTGTTACCTTTCACGCACCACCCAAACCATGACCATCGCCATCTTCTGCATCTTGATCGCCGCCATTCTGCCGATTGTCTGCGCCGGTATCGCCAAACAAGGTACGTTCAACACCCCGCGCAAAGAGGGTGGCTACGACAACATCGACCCGCGCGGCTGGCTTGAAAAGCAAGAAGGGCGGCGCAAGTGGGCCAACAATGCGCAGGCCAACAGTTTCGAGGCGCTACCGTTTTTTGCCGCCGCGGTGATCGTTGCGCATATGCTGGGCAGTGCGGGGGCGCTGCTCAATGCGCTAGCCCTCGCGTTTATCGCCTTGCGCGTGCTCTACATTTGGTTGTATATCACTGCCAAGCAAGGGCCGCGTTCACTGGTGTGGACGTTGGCGTTTGCGGTGAATATCGCTATCTTTTTGTTGCCGCTATTCAAATAACAGAAATTAAATAAATCACGGAGACGATTCAATGAAGCCGCTTTTTGTAGCTGCCCTCATGGCGCTGTGCGCCTGGGTCAACCCAGTTGTTGCGCAGGGATTTCCCAGCAAGCCCATCACCATCATCGTCGTTGCGCCGCCCGGCGGCACGGCCGATATTGCCGCGCGCATGTTGCAAGAACCGCTGGGTAAAGCGCTGGGCACCTCAGTGGTGATCGACAACAAGGGCGGCGGCAACGGCGCAGTCGCTACCAACGCACTGTTGGCCGGGGCAAGCGACGGCCATGTGCTCATGATGCAGTTCTCCGGCTTTCATGCGATGACGCCGCATTTGGTCAAGCTGCCGTACGACACGCTCAAAGACATTCAGCCGGTGGCCAATGTGCTGTCTGCACCGCAAGTGCTGGCGCTGCGCTCCACCTTGCCGTTTCAAACAGCGCAAGAGCTGGTGGACTACGCACGCAAGAACCCGGGCAAGCTGAACTACTCGTCGGCGGGCAATGGCTCGGTGCAGCACATTGCTGCTGAACTGTTTAAAAATCTGACTAATACCCGCATCGTGCATATCCCCTATCGCGGCACCGGGCCGATGGTGACCGACCTGCTGGCCAATCAGGTGGACTTCACACTCACCACCGCGCCGCCGCTGGTGGGCCATATTCAAGCGGGCAAGCTGCGCCCGCTGCTCGTGGCAAGCACCACACGCTTGGCCGCGCTACCCAATGTACCTACTGCTGCCGAGGCGGGCATCAAGGGTTTTGAAGTGCAAAGCTGGTTTGCGCTCTACACCCACGGCCAAGCGCCCAAGGCGAATGTGCAGCGTGTGGCCGATGAGGTGCAGAAAATCATGGCGACGCCCGAGTTTCAAAAGAAAGCAGCCGAGCAGGGCGCACAAGCGATCTTTATGGGGCCGGAGCAAATGGCCAACTATGCGCGCAGCGAGTTTGCGCGCTGGGGGGAAGTGATTGCCAAGCAGGGTATCAAGGCGGATTAAGTGGCGATTTAAAGGTGTCTACGCACTATTCATGCGGCTTTTGGGGCAAAAATGCCTCAGAAGCCGCGTAAATATTGCGTACTAACTTTTTGAATTTGAACGATCCGCCAGCCGCACATCGTCCAAGTAGTCGCGTGCGATGTTAATGGAGCTTTTCTTGCCCAGCTCGTCGTAGTGTTTTTTGAGCCACTGCGTGCCGCGTTCAAAACCAAGTTCGTACAGGCTGCGGATAAACGCATCATGCGTGTTGGTTTTGGTGGATGCGCCGAGCGCCTCCAGTTCTTCGCCACCATCCATGCGGTGCATGAACACTTCTTTGTATTTGGTCGGGTCAAGCCGGCGTTGTGCCATCAAGCGGTTCACAAAGTCAATGGCGCGCATCTCTGCCAGCAGGCTGGCGTTAAAACTCATTTCCGTCATGCGGTCCATGATCTCGCGTGAACTGCGCGGTAGGTTATCGCGCACCACCGGGTTGATCTGGATCAGCAGTACATCATGGCTATCGCAGCGCTTAAACAGCGGGTGAATCGGCGGATTGGCAGAGTAGCCGCCGTCCCAGTACTGCGCGCCATCAATTTCCACTGCTTGGAAAATCATTGGCAAGCAAGCCGAGGCCATCACCGCTTGCACGGTGACGCGGTTGCCTGAAAATATCTCTGCCTTGCCGCTACCCACATGGGTTGCGGCGATGAAGAGTTTGATGTCACGTGCTTGGCTGATCCGCGCAAAGTCGATGTGCGATTCCAAAAAATCGCGCAGCGGATTGATGTCCAGTGGATTGGTTTGGTAGGGCGAGAAAAACTTGGCGATTGTCTCCCCCCAGATTTTGCTGGCCGAGCTGCTGGCGCGCCATGCACCGAACAAAAGATCAAACGGCATGCGCTGCATGTTGGTGAGGGCAGTCATTTGCACCACACCGTTCCAAAACGCGGCCAGAGATTCGCGCGCGCTTTCATAGCGGTCTTTGCGCGCGGCCGTCCAGCCATGCGCAAACGCCACCGCGTTCATGGCGCCGGCGCTGGTGCCCGAGATGCCGTCTGGCGTTACGCGGCCGTCAGCCAGCAGCGCGTCCAGGCAGCCCCACGTAAATGCGCCATGCGAGCCGCCGCCTTGCAGGGCGAGATTGATGCGCCTCGTTTGATCGGGTTCAGAATTGCCGTTGGTCGTCATAACTTATGGTGCAAGCAAAAAGCTGACCATACCAGAGCCGCGTTACAGCAGAAGCAGCGTCGGGAAATCTAGCTTGCTGCGCTGATGATGCCTTCAAGTTTTTGTGTATCAGCCGCAAAGGCGCGAATGCCCTCGGCGAGTTTTTCGGTGGCCATAGCATCTTGATTCAGCGCGTAGCGAAAACTGGCTTCTGTGTATGACACTGGCGTGATGGCCGCTGCGCCTGCTTGCGCGGAATCCAGCTTTCTTGCCACCGGCGTTTGCATGTCGGCAAGCTGGGCAAGCAGCTCCGGGCTGATGGTGAGCAGATCGCAGCCCGCAAGTTCAAGAATTTCACCGGTATTGCGAAAGCTCGCCCCCATCACCTCAGTCGCGTGGCCGCACTTCTTGTAGTAGGTGTAAATCATCTTGACCGATTGCACGCCGGGATCGGTCTGCGCGGTGTACTCCTGGCCGGTGCTTTTCTTGTACCAGTCCAGAATGCGGCCCACGAAGGGCGAGATCAATTGCGCGTGCGCGTGCGCGCATGCCACGGCCTGCGGCAAACTGAATAGCAGCGTCATATTGCAGGCGATGCCCTCTTTTTGCAGCACTTCAGCGGCGCGGATACCTTCCCAGGTTGACGCAATTTTGATGAGAATGCGTTTGCGGTCAATGCCGGCGGCTTGATAAAGCCCGATCAGTTGGCGCGCCTTGGCAATGGTGGCCGCTGTATCGAACGACAAGCGCGCATCCACTTCAGTAGACACGCGGCCAGGCACGATCTTGAGAATCTCCACCCCAAAGCGAATCAGCAGATGATCGATGATGATCTCAAGCGACGCACCTTTGTGGTCGCGCAGCACTTGATCAAGCAGCACGCGGTACTCGGGCTTTTGCACCGCTTTGAGAATCAGTGAAGGATTGGTTGTGGCATCTTGCGGCTTGTATGCGCGCATCGACTCAAAGTCACCGGTATCGGCAACCACGGCGGTGAATTGTTTGAGCTGATCCAGTGTGTTCATGATTTGACGAGTTTGAGCAATTGGAGGGTAGACGGGTCAAAGCGCTGCGGCGCGTCAGTATCCATCGCCGCCCGCACTTCTTTGGCCAGTACTTTACCTAACTCTACACCCCACTGATCAAACGCATTGTTGCCCCACAAAACACTGGCGCAAAATGTTTTGTGTTCATACAGCGCAAGCAGCGCACCAAAGTGATACGCATCCAGCTTTGGCAGCAGAATGGTGGTGCTGGGCCGGTTGCCGGAAAACACACGGTGCGGCGCGGCTGCTTGCGCTGCAGCCTCCGGCATGCCGGAGGCGCGCAGTTCACTCACCACTTCTGCCTGGGTCTTACCGCGCATCAGTGCGGCCGATTGCGCCAGCATGTTGGCGTTGAGCAAGCGATGCTGCTCTGCGTAGGGATGCGACGGGGCAATCACACCGATGAAGTCCACCGGGCAGACTTGCGCGTCTTGATGCAGCCATTGAAAAAACGAATGCTGCGCATCGGTGCCGGGCTCGCCCCACACCAGCGGCGCAGCAAGCTGCGGTAGCGCGGTGCCGTCCAGCGCGATGGCTTTGCCGTTGGACTCCATTTCCAGCTGCTGCAAGTATGCGGGTAGGCGCG
>JBOFGW010000283.1:0-5089 GCA_051649325.1 Burkholderiaceae bacterium
CTATGGTGGGCGCGGTGCTACCGGCGCGCGCGTGAACTTGGTATGGGAACGCATATTGCTTGGGCATTTGCAGCGGCCATCTGGCTTTTCTTAGTACTGGGCTTTTTTCGGCCTTTGCTGATGGGCAGCTGGGGCGAAGCCGTGCCGTTTGGGATCTTTCCACACTTAGATTGGACTGCGGCATTCTCGCTGCGTTATGGAAATCTTTTCTATAACCCATTTCACGCGCTGTCGATCGCGTTTTTGTATGGTTCTGCGTTGCTGTTTGCGATGCATGGCGCCACCATCCTGGCTGTTGGCCGTTATGGGGGGGAGCGTGAGATTGAGCAGATTGTTGACCGTGGCACGGCCTCTGAGCGTGCAGCTTTGTTCTGGCGCTGGACCATGGGTTTTAACGCAAGTATGGAGTCGATCCATCGCTGGGCATGGTGGTTTGCTGTGCTTTGTCCGTTGACTGGAGGAATCGGCATACTGCTCACTGGAACAGTTGTGGACAATTGGTACCTCTGGGCGGTGAAGCATGGTGTTGCGCCACCTTATCCGGCGGTATTTCCTCCAGTGACGGATCCATCTGTGCTTCAAGGAGTCAAGCCATGAATCAACTTCCAAGGCATAGCTTGCTCGTGATTTGCGCGGTGTCCTTGCTTAGCGCGTGCGAGAGGCCTCCGATCGATAGCGTGCAAAGCGGTTACCGTGGTACTGGTATGGTGCAGGTATACAACCCGCGGATATTGGCCAAAGAAATCCCTAAAAATCAACCTCCTGAAGTGACCCCTCCGGTTCCAGAGGGCGGGCCGGCAGCTAGTAGCGTTTACAAAAACGTACCGGTGCTTGGAAATCTAGGAGTGGGAGAGTTCACGCGCACGATGGTGGCGATTACCGCATGGGTGTCGCCCAAGGAGGGATGCGCTTACTGCCATGTTCCCGGTGAGGATTTTTCCGCCGACACCAAGTACCAAAAAGTGGTCGCACGCAAGATGCTGACGATGACTCACCATATCAACGGCGAATGGAAGAACCATGTAGGCGGTACAGGTGTGACCTGCTACACCTGCCATCGCGGCCAACCGGTTCCAGCCAACATTTGGTTTACCTCGCCGGTGCCCAGTAAGACGGCGAGTTTGATTGGTGACAAAGCCGGACAGAACACGCCGGCAAAGTCGGTCGGTCTATCGTCGCTACCTTATGATCCCAACACGCCGTTTTTGCTCAAAGCGTCGGATATTCGGGTCAATGGTGAAACAGCGTTGCCCACCGGCAACCGCGACAGTATCAAGCAAGCTGAACATACCTATGGCTTGATGATGCACATGTCTAGTTCGCTCGGCGTCAACTGCACGTATTGCCACAACTCGCGTAATTTTGCAGGCTGGGATCAGGCGCCGCCGCAGCGCGTGACTGCGTACCATGGTATTCGTATGGCGCGGGATTTAAATAACACCTATATGGAACCGTTGACCACTGTGTTCCCGGCGGCGAGCAAAGGGCCCACCGGCGATGTACCCAAGCTCAACTGCGCGACTTGCCATCAGGGTGCTTATAAGCCGCTCTATGGTGCGGCAATGGCCAAAGACTATCCCGCCATGCGTAAGATCGCTGCGCCGCCGGCACCGCCACCTGCTGCTGCACCTGCGCCGATCGCCTTGCCGGCCAAAGTGTTTTTTGAGACGGGGTCGAACACGCTCACGGCTGAGGCCAAAGGCGTGATTGCCAGCGCACTGGAAACACTCAAGACCACACCGGACTTGAAAGTGACGCTGTCCGGCTTTGCCGACAAGCGCGGCGCGGTCGACAAGAACATGGAACTATCTAAACAGCGCGCGTTCGCAGTGCGTGATGCGCTCAAAGAAGGTGGCATTGCCGAAGACCGCATCATCCTCAAAAAGCCGGAGTTTGTGATCGGTGACGCAGTGACAGCTGAATCGCGGCGCGTGGAGATCAACGTGGCCCAGCCCGGCACATAAGGTTGATATTTCTGCGTCTTTAGAAGTGCTGCACGCAGTATTGATGCGCTTTTCAGGAGCAAAATGCCTGAAGACCCGTATAAATACTGCGTGATTTGTTTTGAAACCCGGTGAAAATGTCGATTCAAGACTTTTCCATGCAGCTGAGTCATGCGCAGCGTGCAGGCACGCACGGAAATGCCGCGCCTTCTGCAAGCGCGACTTTCCATTTGCAACTTCAAGATGAGGCGCTGAGTGCTGCGCATGCCGGGCCAGTGTGCGTGTTGCTACTTGCGGACGTGGATGCGCGCAGCAAATTGTGGGGCTATAGCCGCTTTGTGCGTACGCGCTTTGACATGCGCAGCGTGCCTGGCCTGCGCTTTCACAAAATGCTGGGCAGCGGCTTTGAGGGTGGTTTTGGACTCAAGCCTAGCCTTTCGCGGCAAGCGCTGTTCTGCGTGTTTGAGTCGAACGCAGATGCAGACACTTTTTTTGCCAGCGGCTTGATGGATGCATACCGAAACTACACGCGCGAGCTGCTCAGCGTGCGGCTGCGCGCTTATGCGTGCAAAGGCACGTGGGCGGGTCAATCGATTGCGGTGTCAGCCGCTGTACCCAACACAGGGCCAATTGCGGCGTTAACGCGTGCGTCCATCCAACCAGCGGCGGTGGCCAGTTTCTGGCGCATGCAGCCCGCTGCAGAAGCGGCGCTTGCCGATGCGCGCGGCTGCATCCTCACCGCAGGGGTCGGTGAGGCACCCGTGTTTCGCCAAGCCACTTTCAGTCTATGGGAAAGCACGGCGGCGATGGACGCGTATGCACGCACCGGTGCGCACTTGGCCGCGATCCGCGCTGCGTACGACGGCAAGTATTTTTCAGAATCCATGTTTGTGCGCTTTGTGCCCTACGACATGCGCGGCACATACAAGGGCGTGCGCTATGGCTAGCAGCGGCGATCATCATGTGGTGGTGATCGGGGCGGGTGTGGCCGGCCTCACCGCAGCGGTGCAGCTCGCGTGTCGCGGCGTTCAGGTCACGGTGCTCGAGCGCGCGCAAGCACCGGGCGGCAAAATGCGTCAAGTCATGGTGAACGGCGCAGCCATTGATTCCGGCCCGACCGTGTTCACGATGCGCTGGGTGTTTGACGAGCTGTTTGCAAATGCAGGCGCACGGCTTGATGAATACGTTAACCTGCAGCCGCTTTCCGTTCTCGCGCGGCATGCATGGAGCGCCTCAGAAAAACTGGATCTATTTGCAGACAAGCAAGCATCCGCCGAGGCGATCGGCGTTTTTTCTGGTGCTGCAGAGGCGCGGCGATTCCTGCGATTTTGCTATCAGGCAAAGCAGGTCTATCAAGCGCTTGAAACACCGTACATCCGCAGTGAAAAGCCCAATCCGGCGCGCATGGTGCGTGATCTTGGCCCGCGTGGCCTGATGACGCTCACTGGACTCGGGCCGTTTGCAACCCTCTGGCAGAATCTGGCGCGGCAGTTTTCTGATCCGCGCTTGCAGCAGCTCTTTGGCCGCTACGCGACGTACACCGGATCTTCCCCTTGGCTCGCCCCCGCGACCTTGATGTTGATCGCGCAGGTAGAGATGGATGGCGTGTGGAGCGTGCGCGGCGGTATGCACGCGCTTGCACGCGCGCTGGAGCAGCTAGGCAGATCGAAAGGTGTGCGCTACAGCTACGGCGCGCATGTAGAGCGCATCGACGTAACGAACGGCCGCGCAGGGGGTGTCACACTTGCCAATGGCGAGACCATCGCAGCCGATTCTGTGGTGTACAACGGTGATGCGGGCGCGCTTGCGCAAGCGCTGCTGGGTGACGCGGTGCGCTCCGCTACAGACGCGTTGCCGGTGAAAGCGCGATCGCTTTCTGCGTTGACGTGGTCGATCAACGCGGTCACGCACGGTTTTGATTTGGCGCGCCACAACGTATTTTTTCAGCCCAACTATGCCGGTGAATTTGATGACATCTTCCGCCTGCAGCGCCTGCCGCAAATGCCTACGGTCTATGTGTGTGCGCAAGACCGTGGCGACGCCTCTGCTGTGCATGGCGCGGAGCGTTTGCTGTGCTTGGTGAACGCCCCGGCCACGGGCGATCAACGTCAGTTCTCGAACAAGGAGATTGCACAATGCGAGCAGAACAGCTTTGCGATGTTGCAGCGCTACGGCTTGACGATCAACCGGCAGGCGGGCAGCACGGTACTGACCACACCGCAGGACTTTCACCAGCTCTTTCCGGGCACGGGGGGCGCCTTGTACGGCCGCGCGATGCGGGGCTGGATGGATACCTTCCGCCGCCCTTGCTCAGAGAGCCGGATACCGGGCCTGTACTTGGCGGGCGGCGGAGCGCATCCGGGGCCGGGCGTGCCGATGGCGGCGATGTCCGGCCGTTTGGCGGCCGAGACGCTGCTGGCGCGCCTGCATTCAACCAACCGGTCGCGCCGGGTGGTTATCTCTGGTGGTACGTCGACGCGCTCAGTGATGATGGCCAGTACGGGATGAGCATTATCGCGTTTGTAGGCAGTGTGTTTTCTCCGTACTACGCGTGGGCGCGCGCACGCGGAGACATGCGCGCAGAAAATCACTGCGCACTCAACGTTGCGCTGTACGGCCCCGGCGTGCGGCGCTGGACCATGACAGAGCGCGGGCAAGCGCAGATCAGCCGCGGCAAGCATGAGTACGTGATTGGCCCCAGCAGCGTGCGTTGGGACAGCCAGGCGCTGGTGATCGATATCGATGAAGTCGCTGTGCCATTGCCGCGCCGTGTGCGTGGCCGCGTGCGCGTCATGCCGCACGGCTTGTGCAACTTTGTGACGGCGCTAGATGATGTGGGCCGCCATCGCTGGGGGCCGATTGCGCCGTGCGCCAGCGTGCAGGTGGACATGCAGTCGCCCGGTATTTCTTGGCGCGGGCACGCGTACCTAGACAGCAATGAAGGCGATGAACCGATTGATGCGCCGTTCATTGAGTGGGATTGGTCACGCGCCACGCTGGCCGATGGCAGTTGCGCAGTGATTTACGACGTGCGGCAAAAGCAGGGGGGCGACCGTGTGATCGCCCAGCGTTTTTCTGACGGCGGCCAAGCGCATGCGTTTGAGGCGCCGCCGCGTCACGCGCTGCCGCGCTCCAAGTGGGGCCTG
>JBOFGW010000284.1:0-2918 GCA_051649325.1 Burkholderiaceae bacterium
GCGGGCTCGAACATATCGCGGATCAGTGCGCGGCTCACCACCAGGCCGGCGCCCGCGCTCATGCCTTGCAGCAGGCGAAAGGCCAGCATGGTAGTGACGTTCTGCGATAAGGCGCAGCCGGCCGAGGCGATGGTAAAGACGATCACGCCCACCAGCACCACCGGGCGCCGCCCAAAGCTGTCGGCCAGCGCGCCGTGAAACAGCTGCATAAAGCCAAAACCGATCAAATAGACCGACAGCGTTTGCTGCATTTGCAGCGGGCTGGCATTGATGCCGCGCGCAATGGCATCAAAAGCGGGCAGGTAGGTGTCGATTGAGAATGGGCCAAGTGTGCCCAGCGCTGCCAGCAGTACGGCCAGGGTCCAGCGCGCCCCAGGCCAATGCGGAGGTGTCATGCCTGCAGGATAGCGGGGCAGCAGGAAATCAAGATTTTAAAAGTGAGTACGCAATATCCATGCGGGTTTTGAGCCATTTTGTGCTCAAAACCCGCATGGATATTGCGTAGAGTACCTAGGGTATATCGCAACTCCTGACCCGTTCGGGCTGAGCCTGTCGAAGCCTTCTAGCCAAGAATCAAACAATGACTTATCTCGAATGCGTTTCGACAGGCCTGTCCTGAGCTTGTCGAAGGGCTCAACGCGAACGGTGGCTGGTGGAAATGCCTTTTAGCTGTGCGCCAAAAGACTACACGCAGACTTGGTTACGGCCCTGATCTTTAGCGTGGTACAGCAGCGCATCGGCAGCTTCTATATTGGCGAGCGGTGTTTTGTCCGGGTCGCATTTGGCAAGGCCGATACTCATGGTCACGGCAAGACCATTGGCAAGCGCGGGCCAGTTGCGATGCTCGACTGCAGAGCGCAGGCGCTGACAAGCTGCCAGCGCTTGATCAGCATTGGCATGCTGCAGCACCAGAATAAATTCTTCACCGCCATAGCGCGCCACCAGATCGTCCGCGCGGCTGTGTGCGCGCAAGATGGCGGAAACCTGGCGCAGCACTTCATCGCCCACCGAATGCGAGAACTGATCATTCACCTGTTTGAAATGATCCAAATCTGCCAGCGCCACATACATCTCGCCGCCAATCGCGCGCATCTGTTCCAGCAGCTTGGGGAACTGCTCATCAAAGTGGCGGCGGTTGGACAGCGAGGTGAGCCCGTCTTCATTGGCCTGCCGGCTGAGCACGGAAGCTTCTTCCGAGAGCTGCGTGTTGGTATCCATCAGCTGCTCGGCATGGATACGCAGCACGTCCGCTTCGATCTGCGCGCGTTCAATATCCATTTTCATCGCCAGCGCCGCGGCGCGCGCGCTGACGCGCTCGTTGAGCATGGCTTGATCCAGCGTGTGAAAGGCCTTGAATGCGTCCAGCGCGTTGCGTAGGTCACCCGCTTGTTCGCACGCCGCGCTCAGTTGGCGCCAGGCACGTGCGCGCAGCAGCGGCGTGATGCCCGGCTCTTCGCTGCGCGCAAAGGCCCGCAAGGCTGCAATGCCTTGCTGTAGCTGGCCACGCTGCAGAGAAATCAGGCTCAGGTGCATATCTGCTTCGCGCACACCGCCGATGTTGCCGGCGCGCTGCATGATCTCGCGCGCTTCTTGCAGCAGCGTCAGCGCTGACTCAACGTCGCCCAGTTCGCGGTAAGCAATGCCCAGGTTGAGCTTGGTGATACCCAGATCAAACAGGCTGTGGTGAACATCGCCTTCGCTGAGCATCTGCGCCATCACGTCGCGCGCGCGCTCAAAATGTTCGCGCGCTGCAGCTTCGTTGCCAGATTCGCGCTCCTGCAGGCCGTGCTCAAGTTCAATGTGGCCCAAGTTGGCGTTGGACCGCAGCATCAGATCCGGCTTGCCCAGCGCCTGGGCAATGCCAACCACGCGCTGCATCAACCGGCGCGCGCTGGCAAAGTCTTTCATGTTGGAATAAGCCAAGCTCATGTTGCCAATGACGCGTAGCTCCAGGTCTTGATCATTCAGTTGCTTGACCATGCGCTCGGCGCGCTCAAATACCGCCAGCGCATCATCGAACGAGCACATATCTACATAAGCCATGCCGGCCGCGGCCAGGGAGCGGACGATGTTGTGGTTATCGCCCAGCTCTTCAAACCGGCGCACTGCAGAAAGCGTGTAGCGCAGGCCGTCCTGCGGCTGTCCCAGATCGCCCACAATACGGCCATACAAACGCTCCGCTGCGCCGAGCAGGGCTGGGTCATTGATTTGTCTAGCCAAGGCCAGCGCTTCTTGCGCGGCATCAAATGCTTGTTTCGGATTGGGCAGGCGCTGCTCTTCGCCGCGCGCCAAGCACTCAGCCAGCCGCTTGCGCGGCGACTGTGGCGGTGTTTGGACGGGCGAATCAACTGTCATAGGGCTTGGAGCGCGCATAACCAGTAGGTTCGACTGGTCAGCCGCAAAATAGTTTCAAACTAAGCAATAGATCAAGCCTCATTGTGCCACCTGACAATGAGGGCGGATAGCAAAAGAATGTGAAACGTGTCGCAGGCTAACGACTCAATTGCGGCAACGTCAATCCCCCAGCACGGTTCCTTCGCGCCGCGGGTCGGCGCCGCCCAGCCAGCCGCCGGGTACACGTTTAATGGCTTGCAGGCCACTGGGCATTTCGATCGCGCGTACTTCGTGTTGTCGGGCCGTCAACGCCTCGCCCACCGCAGCGGGCATGCGGCCTTGCTCGATTTCAGTCGGGCCGTTGCGGCTGCCGAAGTTGGGCAGGTCAATCGCTTCTTGCGGCGGCAAATTCCAATCGAGCATGGCCACCAGCGTTTTCATGACGTAGTTGATGATGAGCGATCCGCCCGGCGAGCCCACCACGGCTTCCACGCGCTTGCCGCTCGCGTCCAGCACTAGCGTGGGCGCCATGGATGAGCGCGGGCGCTTGCCCGGCTGCACGCGGTTGGCCACCGGCTTGCCCT
>JBOFGW010000285.1:0-3305 GCA_051649325.1 Burkholderiaceae bacterium
CGCCAATTTGGCTGCTACGCTCAACGAACTTTCGCGGCCCAGTTTTGTGGATGTGTTTGTCGGCCCCGAGCGGCTCGAATACAAGGCTGATGATGGCCGCGTGCTGCGCGTGGAAAACCGCCGCGCGGTGGAGCGCAACTTTCTCGTGGCATTGGTAGAAGCGGTGTGGATCACACTGGCTATCGGCACACTGGGTTCGTTCTTTGCAGGCGTGCTTGCACTGCCGCTTGGCTTTGTGGCGGCGCGTAACGTTAAAGCGCCGGCCTGGCTGGCGTGGCCGGTGCGCGGCCTGCTGGATGTGTGCCGCGCGGTGCATACGCTGGTGTTTGGCTTGGTGTTTGTGGGTATTGTCGGCCTGGGGCCGATGGCGGGCATTCTCGCCATCATCTGCCATTCGCTGGGCAGCTATGGCAAGCTGTATGCAGAAGCGATTGAAGGTGCAGATGGCAACTTGTTTGAAAGCGGCCTCGCGCTCGGGCTTAAACCTTGGCAGGTCTTGGTGCATGGCATGCGGCGCGGGTTCTATCCGCAGTTCGTCTCTGCGCATCTGTATTTGTGGGAGTTCAACGTGCGCGATTCCACTGTGCTCGGCTTGATTGGCGCGGGCGGCATTGGTCTCTTGGTGTCTGAAGCGGTGTCGCTGTTTCAATGGGGCCGACTGGCCACCTTGCTGATCGTGATCGTGCTACTGGTGGTGTTACTCGATCGAGCCAGTGCCAGCGCGCGCAGTGCCTTGCTCGCCCGCACGCGCGCGGTGGCGCATGATTAACACGCCGCCCAACGTGGCTGAGTTTGCCATCGGCATTTTTACGCGGCCACCAGAACCAGGCCGCACCAAAACGCGTTTGATTCCCGCGCTCGGCGCGCAAGGCGCGGCAGATTTACACCTGCGCATGCTGCAACAAACACTCGCCGCGTGCAGCGAGACAAGCGCCGCGCTCACGCTGTGGGTCACCGACTCGCCGCAGCACGCAGTGTTTACGCAGTTCGCACGCGAATTTGGCTGCGCCATCGCCGTGCAGCAGGGCGCAGACCTTGGCGCACGCATGCAGCACGCGCTCGCGCAGATGCTGCACACGCAGCCGCGCGCACTGGTGATCGGCAGTGATTGCCTGCTGCATAGCGCGCAGTCTCTGCAATCTGCTGCGGCGCAGCTGATGCAGCATGACATGGTGTTCACCCCAGCGGAAGATGGCGGCTACGTGCTGGTGGGCGCGCGCGTGGTGCATCCGCAAGCGTTTGCGCAGATTGATTGGGGCACTGCGCAAGTGATGGCGCAAACCCGCGCGGCACTTGCGCAGGCGAATATCGCGTGGGTTGAAGAACCGCGGCTGTGGGACATTGATACGCCTGAGGATGTGGAGCGTGCGCGGAGTCTTGGGCTGTTGTGACGCGCAGCACATATCATTGGGCTCTACGCAATATCCATGCGCTTTTTGAAGCTTTTTTGCTCCAAAAACCGCATGGATATTGCGTAGTCATGTTTTTGAGTGTGCTCTAAACTGCGGTATGGTCTTACCATGCCTAAAGTCTTGAAGAACGCTTTTCTTTCGCTGCGCGACGCGTCGCTCGTCGCCGGCCCGTTTGTATTACTGGCGGTGGTGCTGCTGGCGATTGCGTATTGGCTGCTTGACCCTGCGCCGCCCAAGCGCGTGGTGTTGGCCACCGGGCCGGAGCAAAGCGCGTACGAGGAATTTGGCAAACGCTATGCGCAGGCGCTGGCGCGCTACGGCATCAAGGTCGAGCTTGTGCCTTCGGCCGGCTCGTTGGACAACCTCAATCGCCTCAAAGAACCTGATGGCAAGGTGCAGCTGGCGTTTGTACAAGGCGGCAGCACGTCGCTGGAAGAAAGCGAGCAGGCCGCGCTAATCTCGCTGGGCAGTTTGTTTTACGAACCGGTGTGGCTGTTTTATCGCACTGAATCCGCCAAGAAGAAAAGCCCTGCGGGCACGCTCACGCAACTGGCGGACATGCAGGGCTGGCGCGTGAATGCGGGTTTGGAAGGAGGCGGCGTGCGCAACTTAGTGCTGCGCTTGCTGCAAGCCAACCGCATCGAACCCAGCGCGCTCACGATGACATCACTGCCGCCCACCGAAAGCGTGATGGAGCTGCTGGCCGGCAGTTCAGACGCGGTGTTTTTTGTCTCTGCGCCGGAGTCACCGCTCGTGCAAATGCTGCTGCAAACGCCGGGCATCAGCCTGTTTGCCTTCGGCCAGGCCGAGGCGTATGCACGGCGCTTTCCGTTTATCTCTAATGTCACGCTGCCGCGCGGCATTGTCGATCTTGGCGGCAACCTGCCGCCGCAGGATATTCCCATGATCGCGCCCACCGCTACGCTGGTGGCGCGTGAAGGCACGCATCCCGCGCTGATTCAACTCTTTGTGCAGGCCGCGGCGGATATTCACGGCGGCGCCGGCTGGTTTCGCCGCGCGGGTGAGTTTCCCAACGGCAAGAACAACGAGATGCCGGTGGCCAAAGAAGCCAGCAAGTTCTACCGCGATGGCGCGCCGCTCTTGCAGCGCTACCTGCCGTTTTGGCTGGCCAACTTGATTGAGCGCATGTGGCCGGCGCTGCTGTCCATCATCGCCGTGCTGCTGCCGCTGTCACGCATCATTCCGCCGATCTATGAGTTTCGCGTGCGCTCACGCATCTTCCGCTGGTACGGCCAGCTGCGCGCGGTCGAAGACCAGCTCGCCGATGGTGAAGGCAAGCCGCACGAGTTGCTGGCCGAGCTGGATGCGATGGAAGCCAAAGCTGAGCGCATCACCGTGCCGCTGGCGTATGCGGATGAGCTGTATGCGCTGCGCAGTCATATTGATATGGTGCGCATGAAACTCCGGGCAGCGAAGCTGTAGGTAGGCAGTACGCAGTATCCATGCGGGTTTTGGAGCAAAAATGCCTTAAAATGCCCATGGATATTGCGTAGAGCCTTCTTGCGGCTCGCTTAAATCCCTCTACAGCTGCATCCTGGCAGCTCCGTCTGCCGGCCAGTATTTTGATGCACCACGCGGCAAATGCCGGGCTCGCGCTTGAGCTTGAACACTTCAGTGCGTGCAGCGGTGCTGCCTGTGGCGGGCAGCTCAAAACGCATTGTGTCTGAATCCGAAAGCACTTGCTGATTGAGCGTGACCGGGCGGCTCATCGCGTTGCTTGCGAACGTGGTGAGCTGCGTTAGGCATGCGCCAGAAGGCGCATCCAGCCGCGCAGGCTCTTCAAGGCTGACCGATTGGCAGCCCGCGAGAAGCAGCGCGGCAGCCATGCACGCAATGAGTTGTGTGGATGGGTTCATCGCGACAAGAGTAGCC
>JBOFGW010000286.1:0-5809 GCA_051649325.1 Burkholderiaceae bacterium
AGTCGTTGGCCCCGCTGGCCCCACCACCGCCACGCGCATGGATAAATTCACCGAAATGATGCTCGCCCAAACCGGCTTGATCGGCATGATCGGCAAAGCCGAGCGCGGCCCCACCGGCATCGACGCCATCAAGAAACACAAAAGCGCCTACCTCATGGCCGTGGGCGGCGCCGCGTACCTGGTCGCCAAAGCCATCAAAGGCGCCAAGGTCGTGGGCTTTGCCGATTTTGGCATGGAAGCGATTTACGAGTTTGATGTGAAAGATATGCCCGTGACCGTGGCGGTGGATTCCACCGGCACCAGCGTGCATCAAACCGGGCCGAAAGAATGGCAGACGAAGATTGGCAAGATTCCAGTGGCCGTGGCATAACGCATTGCGGCAGCACCCGTTCGCGTTGAGCCTGTCGAAACGCATTTGAAAACCTTCGTATAGCGCAATTAAATTCAAATGAGCTTCGACAGGCTCAGCCCGAACGGATAATGTAAATACGCTCGCAAAAACTAATACACAGCACACATGACCGCCCACATCCTCCAATCCCTCCCAAAAAACGAACGCGTCGGCATCGCCTTCTCCGGCGGGCTGGACACCAGCGCCGCCGTGCACTGGATGCGCGCCAAAGGCGCGATTCCCTGCGCCTACACCGCCAACCTCGGCCAGCCGGACGAAACCGATTACGAAGACATTCCGCGCAAAGCCAAAGCGTATGGCGCAGACATTGCGCGGCTGGTGGACTGCCGCGCGCAGCTCGTGGCTGAAGGCATCGCCGCGATTCAATGCGGCGCATTTCATATTTCTACGGGCGGCACCACCTACTTCAACACCACACCGCTGGGCCGCGCGGTCACGGGCACGGCGCTGGTAATTGCGATGCGCGAAGACGGCGTGCACATTTGGGGCGATGGCAGCACGTACAAAGGCAACGACATCGAACGTTTTTACCGTTACGGTTTGCTGGCCAATCCCAAGCTGCGCATTTACAAGCCTTGGCTGGACCAGCAGTTCATCGACGAACTCGGTGGCCGCAAAGAGATGAGTGAATACCTCATCGCCGCCGGTTTCGATTACAAGATGAGCGTGGAAAAAGCCTACAGCACCGACAGCAACATGCTCGGCGCGACGCATGAGGCGAAAGATCTGGAGTTTTTGAATGCTGGCATCAATATCGTCAACCCCATCATGGGCGCGGCGTTCTGGCGCGAAGATGTCGCAGTCAAAGCAGAAAAAGTATCGGTGCGGTTTGAAGAAGGCGTGCCCGTAGCGCTCAACGGCCAAACCTTCAGCGACGCCGTGGCCTTGATGATGGAGGCCAACAAAATCGGCGGCCGCCACGGCCTGGGCATGAGTGACCAGATTGAAAACCGCATTATCGAAGCCAAGAGCCGCGGCATTTACGAAGCGCCCGGTATGGCGCTGCTGCACATAGCGTACGAGCGCCTGATCACCGGCATTCACAACGAAGACACCATCGAACAATACCGCAGCAATGGCCGCCGCCTGGGCAAGTTGCTGTATCAAGGCCGCTGGTTCGACCCGCAGTGCCTGATGCTGCGTGAAACTGCGCAGCGCTGGGTGGCACGCGCCATCAGCGGTGAAGTCACGCTTGAGCTGCGGCGCGGCAACGACTATTCGATTCTGAACACCGAAAGCCCCAACCTCACCTACCACCCAGAGCGGCTGACGATGGAAAAAGGCGCCGGCGCGTTTACGCCGCTAGACCGCATCGGCCAGCTCACGATGCGTGATCTGGATATTGCGGATACGCGCGACAAGCTGGGGGTGTATCCGCGCGCGGGGTTGCTGGGTAAAAACGCAGATAACGATATTCCGCTGCTCGGGTCAGAGGAATAGCAAGTTTTTTAGCGCTCTACGCAATATCCATGCGCCTTTTCAGCCATTTTTGCTCGAAAAATCGCATGGATATTGCGTAGACGCTTCTAACCGCTGCCTGCAGCAGCCCTGCCCCGCTCCACATCAATCTTCAGCAGCACAATCAGTCCCGCAACAAACAGCACCGCCGTACTCAAGATCGCAATGCGCTGATTGCCGCCCGTCATCCAAGTGATGGCGCCGTAAGTGAGCGGCCCGATGATGGCGGACAGGCGCGTGGCAAACGCCCACAGCCCGTAAAACTCCGCGAGTTGCGCCTGCGGAGAAAACAAACCCGCCAGCGCGCGGCCGGCCGATTGGCTGGAGCCCATGCACGCGCCGGCAATGGCTGCGGCGTACCAAAAACCGCCTTTGGTTGTGGTGGCTGCGGCAATCAGGCAAGTGGCAATCCAGCCGATCAGCGTGATGCCAAGCGCGATTTTGTGGCCGATGCGGTCTTGAAAGTAACCAAACCCAAACGCGCCCACCGCCGCGGCAACGTTCAGCACAAAGATCAGCACCATCGTCTCTTGCGGCTGAAAGCCAATCACTTGCTCCGCATACACCGCGGCCAAGGTAATGGCCACGGCCACGCCGCCCTGGTAAAACACCGCGCACAGCAGCAGCCACATGAAATCCTTGTAGCGCCGCGCATCGTGATACGTGCGCTGCAGTTGCTGCAGCGAGGCTTTGAACCCGCTGGTGGCAAGCGCATTGGGGTTGGGTTGCGCGCGCTCCTTGAGCAGTAGAAACGTAACCACTGCTGCGGTGCCGTAGATTGCTGCGGTAATCAGCATGGTCACCGGTACAAACTCGCTGGCCGGAATTTTTTTGCTCTGCGCCCACAGCACGTACGCCAAGCTCAAACCGAGTGCGAGCATGCCGCCAAAGTATCCAAAACTCCAGCCCCAGCCCGATACCTTGCCCAGCGCACTGCGCTTGGCAAGCTCCGGCAAAAACGCCGCCGTGAGCGATTCGCCGTAAGAGAAAAACGTGTTGGAAAGAATAATCAGCACCATGGCCAGCGCCACCTGCCCCGGCCCTACCAGTGCGAGCGCGGCGGTGCACAGCACGCAGCCCACGGTAAACAGCAGCAAGAACGGCTTCTTGCTGGCGCGCAGATCTGCCAGCGCGCCGATGCTGGGCATGGTGAGCATGACAATCGCATACGAAATCGACAGCGCCAGCGTCCAGGCAAAGGTTGCCCAATCAGCCTTTTGCGCAATACCGCCCACAAAATACGCGGCAAACACCGCCGTGAGCACGACGGTGGTGTAGCCGGAATTGGCAAAGTCATACATGGCCCAGCCGAACACTTCGCGCTTTTTAACTCCCGGATTCAGCGCTTCTTGTGAAAACAGAGCCATGCAGGTGCTCCTTTGAGTTAGCCCAGCGCGGCGATACCGGCTTTGGCAATTTGCGCGTCTTCTGCGCTTTTCACGCCTGATACGCCTACCGCGCCCACACACTGGCCATCGACGATGATCGGTACGCCGCCTTCCAGCATGCCTTGCAGCTCAGGCGCAGATAAAAAACTGGTGCGGCCTTGATTGATGATGTCTTCGTAAATCTTGCTCTCACGCTTGCCCAGCGCCGCGGTGCGGGCTTTTTGCGGCGCGATGTAGCTGGAGATCGGCGCCACGCCGTCGCGGCGCGTCAGGCCCATCAAGTGCCCGCCGTCATCCACCACGGCAATGACCACCGCCCAATTGTTCTTGGCGGCTTCTGCATCGGCGGCGGCAATGATTTTTTGAACGTCTTGTTGCGAAAGGGCTTGTTTGGTGTACATGGTCGAAGGTCGGTTTATCAAGAGTTGAACAAGCAAAGATTACAGGCTTCTGACATAGCTGCGCAGCCAGCCGATGGTTTCACGCAGCGCCTCGTTGGTCAAGCGTAGCGCGTAGACTGAAGGCACCCAGGTAGCAGCATCACCGTCACCGTCGCTGGTAAACGCAGTAGGCGCGGCAATGACTGTGACGCCCTGCGCCTGAAAATCCAGCACGGCGCGCGGCATATGGCTGGCCTCGGTCACGAGCAAAATGGTTTTTCCCGGCCCCAGCAGCTTGGCGGTGTAGCGGGCGTTTTCAAGCGTGGTGTTGGATTGCGGTTCAGCTTGCACGTTGGCCACACCAAACTCGCTTTGCAGCGCGTCTTTCATCATCGTGGCCAGCGGCGTGCCACGGCCATTGGGGCGTCCGCCGGACACGATCACCGGCAACCCAGTGCGCTTGGCTAACAGCGCGCCGTAGCGTGTGCGCTCTAGCGTGTTGGACAGCAGCGTTTGCTGCACACCAAACTCCGGCGCATGCGCGCGCCGCCCGCCAGAGAGCACCACAATCGCATCAGCCTTGGGCAGCGCCTCAAGTTGCAGTGGCGGATAGCGCGATTCAACCCAGTGCGCCCATGCGCGCGCTACGGCGGGCGTGGCGGCTACCCAGAGCACCGCCAGCGTGCCCCAAAAAAAGACCAGCGCGGTTTTGGCAAAGCGTTTACGCAGCAGCCAGGCAAGCGCCAGCATCAGCAGCGGCAGCCCCGAAAAAACAAAATTCAACACAACGTAGTTCAGTGTTTCAACCATCGGGACCGATCAGCGAATTTGCTATCCTGCGGGATAGTGAAGTACCAAAGCCCAAAGTCTACAGGTTTGCCCATGCGCACCCATCGTTCCTCCGTCCGCGCCCCGCGCTCGCAAAATGCCGAATCGCTGATTCGCCTTGTCCGCTCGATGGGCGAATCCGGCAGCCGCGTGGAAGATGAGTTTTGGGCGCCGCAACTCACGCACGAGATTGAACGCCAGCTTGCGCAAGGTTCAGACGCTTCGATCAGCGCTGCGCTTGATTTTTTGTTTGCCGACGACATTCTCGCTTACGAACTGCTGGCCGATCATGTTGAAGGCGTGGTCGAATCCATGCAGATTGAAATCGAAGGCAAGCCGCATGATGTCTTGCTGATCGCCTGCCCGCTGTTTGCCTGGACGCGCGCCAGCATTGCCGCCGGCAAGCTGCCCGCCGCCACGCAAGATGCCGTGCGTGCGCAATTGCACGGCCACGTGCTGGCCAAAGATGCGCGCGTGGCCGTGGTTGACGCGCTGTTCTCGCCCGATCAACTGCCGAACGGTTACGCCGCCACGCGCAAGTTGCTGCTGCGCGCGGCAAAACTGCTGGCTACCGGACAGACCACCGCGCCCAAGCCCGAGGACTTTCCGCAGGCGGTGGACTTTATGGCTGATTCACGCTTTGTACTCGCCGTCGTGGCTGCGCCGGTAGGCACGCCGTTGTTTGCATGGCAAGAAGCCGGCGTGAAGCGTGCAGAATCCATTGATGCGTGGAAAAAACAAGGTGCTGGCGCACTGGCGGGCATGCTCGCTAACTGCGCGTTTGAGATGGCCGCGCCGGCTGCATTCTTTCATGCGGTGCGCAGTGCCGAGCAAGAAATTAGGCCGTTCTCGATCAAGGCATCCGTCAGCTTTTTGCACATGGTGCTTGATCTCGCGCCGGCCGCACAGCGCGCGGTGATCGCCCGCTGCGTAGACCGCGAGTTTGAGGAATACCGCATCGGCTTTACCAAGCTGGATGAAGATGAAGTGCTGCACGGCTGCTTATGGCCGCTGCTGGGCGCGGAGATTGAAAACCCGGATATTGCAGACGTGATCGAAGCCGCGCTGCGCGAAGCCGGCGTGACCACCATCGTGCAACTCGCGCAGCAACTGCCCGCAGAGTTCTGCCCTGACTGCGGCGCACCGCACTACCCCAACGCCGAAGCTGAGTTGCTGCACGCCGAGCTGCCGCTGGAAGATGAAGACCACGGCACACCGCAGCATTTGCACTGATTTCTAAATCGGCTCTTCTGCTGACCTCCGTTCGCGTTGAGCTTGTCGAAACGCATTCGAGGTCAGTGGTTGAGTTGGCTGGTCGCTAGAGGGCTTCGACAGGCTCAGCC
>JBOFGW010000287.1:0-2116 GCA_051649325.1 Burkholderiaceae bacterium
TATTTCGAAGCCGTGCCCGCCGTCAACCGCAAACTGCAAACCCTGCTCGACGTAGGCCTGGGCTACATCACCCTCGGCCAAAGCGCCACAACACTGTCTGGCGGCGAAGCGCAGCGCGTCAAACTTTCGCTTGAGCTAAGCAAACGCGACACCGGCAGAACCTTGTACGTGCTGGATGAACCCACCACCGGCCTGCACTTTCACGACATCGCGCAGCTACTCAAAGTCATCCACACCCTGCGCGATGCTGGCAACACCGTAGTCGTGATTGAACACAATTTGGACGTGATCAAAACCGCGGACTGGGTGATCGACCTGGGGCCGGAAGGCGGCGCAGGCGGCGGGCAGATTATTGCGGCGGGAACGCCGGAGGAAGTGGCTGCGAATCCTGATAGCTATACCGGGAGATACTTGGCAAAAGTGCTGGAAGATGTATCAGCAACGAGGATTACCAGGGCGAAGAAAATCGCATAGACGCACTATCCATGCGTTTTTCAGGCCAAAATGCCATCAAAACCCGCATGAATACTGCGTAGCGTGTTTTTCTGGCAAACCGGCTAGCGCTTTTGCGCCAGCACAGCATCAATCGCCGCACTCACTTCTTTCACGTGCTCTGCAATTGGAATCCGCGCGATTTGCGCGTGGGTTTTGCCTTGCTTCAGCCAGTGCTGCACCACCAGCCAACCGGCAAAGTAGGCTTCGCGCTCAAGGCCGTTGGGGCCGGGGCCGATGGTGAAGCGCAGCACGTTTTCTTCATCGTTCTTGGCCAGCGCGGGCTTTATGGCTTTGAGAATTTCGCGCTGCTTGGCCTGCGCTTGCTTCATCCAGCCGGGCACATGTTCTACGTGTTTTTCCACCGGCAGCTTGGGCATGAGTGTGTGCGACACGTGCATGGCCAGGCCTTCGGAAATAATCGTCTCGGCAATGGTGCGCTCCCAAGCGCCGGTGATGGTGCCTTGGGCGATATGCACGGCGTGCGTGAACTCGTGCGTGGCCAAGGCTTCGCGCTGTACGGGGTCGATTTCGATCGGCATCACCACCGTGACCTTGCCTTCTTGCGCGTAGGTGTAGGCATTGCCTTCTAGCCCGCCGACAAAATTGACCACGGTGAGATCCAGCAGCTTATCGCGCTTGAGCAGTGCGTCAATGCGTTTGAGAATATCTTGATTGCTGGGCTGCAGCCCGGCCACACCTTTGCGCACGCGTGGCAGCACCTTGGGGTATTGCGGCCAGGCTTTATCGAGCAGCTCACGCGCCATTTTGTCACCGCGCTCTCCGGGTGGCACAGCAGCGTAGTCGTAGAGCTCTTTCCACAGCTTCCAGCGTGCGTCTGCATTGATGCTGGGCTTGCTGGCTTGTTCGTAAAAGGCCAGAAACTTGGGGCTCATATCGCGGTTATCGAGCGTGAGCTTCGCCGTTGAATCTGCTGCTACCGCGGTACTAGAGATACTGAGTGTCAGCACGGCAGCAGCAGCGCTGCGCCAGAAGAGTGCGGGCATGTTTTTCTCCAAGGATGCGTGGCGCGAATTATGAGTTTGCTGCACCAGGTTGACAACACGCACTAGCCCGGAGCAAATCTATGAGGAGCATTGCACGCAATATCCATGCGCTTTTTCAGGCAGAATTGCTCCAAAACCCGCATGGATATTGCGTAGTGTGCTTTTAAAAGCGCAACTCTTTATCGAAACCTGTGAATGCTGCTTTCACAGGCGCAGCCCAGCATCCTAGTCAAAGTACGCCTGCCGGTCGGGTTCGTTCCTGAACGCATAGAGCATGTTGATGTCTGCCGCAAGAACGCGGTCTTCTGATAGTGGCGGCAGATCATCGCGTGAGAAGAACGCGACTTCTGATGTTTCAATGCTGGTCCTGGATGCGCCGCCGATCAACTCGCACAGAAAGAACATTTTGTAGACGTGCTGCACAAAGCGTGGTGTGTAGGGGTGCAGCGCGCGGTCTTTCACGGCGGCCAATCGAACCGCCTTGGCCACGTAGCCTGACTCTTCAAGAATTTCTTTTTCAACGCACTGCTTGGGGCTTTCACCCACATCGGCCCAGCCACCGGGCAGCGTCCACAGGCCATCTCTGCGCTCGCGCACCAGCAGCACTTGGTCGTTGC
>JBOFGW010000288.1:0-7527 GCA_051649325.1 Burkholderiaceae bacterium
GCCTGCTGCCGGATCACGACGACTTCAAGGTGCACGCCTGCGTCGGCCTGCCTAAATGAATGTGCCGTACCCGCTCGCGCAGCGCGTGCGTCAGGCGCGACCACGCCGTTTTAGCGAGTCGCTGCGTGGCCACCGAGAACCCGGCGTCCGATTCCACGATGATGCGCGTAACAGTCAGCGCCTCAATCACCGCCGCGCCTTGGCCTTGCACGGTGTGCACCATGTCTTTGGTCAGAATGTTGTCGGCCAGCACGCCTTCTTCGGTCAACCAGACTTGTCCGTGCTTAACCCGCACGCGTGCACCCCGCGCGTGGGCCACTTGATAAACCGAGCCTGGAGCCAAATCCAGTGAAAAGCATTGCGTCAGTGTTTCCATGATCGTGTTCCTTTGCTTTTTATTGCCTTGAGCTACGTCAGCTACGCCTTACCGGATTTCATAGATGCGTCTTGCGCATGAATCACATGCATGCACCGCACTCATGTATCCGGTAGAGCATCTTCAGCGGCGTGATGCCATTAAATACCTCGCTGCCCTTGTCAACAAACGGGAATTGCGTGCACAATGCATACGTGAAACGCATGCATAAAAACACTGCTCTTTTGACAGGGCCAGCCTCATGAAATCAATACGCAAACGGCCGATCGAACTGGACAATCTGCGCGGCTTTGATGCTGCGGCACGCCACCTGAGCTTTACCGAGGCAGCGCAGGAACTGCATTTGACGCAATCGTCCGTGTCGCGGCAGATCGCATCGCTTGAATACGAAGTCGGCCAGCCGCTCTTCATCCGCAAGACGCGGGCGCTGGAGCTCACGCCGGCTGGACGCTCCCTGGCGCGGCAGGTGCGGCATACGCTGGATGCTCTGGATGCATGCGTGGAAGAGCTGCGCGGCGGGCAGACGCGCAAGCGCGTCACGGTGACCACATTTCCTTCGTTCTCTTCGCTGTGGCTGATCCCGCGCTTGCCGGAGCTGGCGCGCATCGTGCCGGACGTTGATTTGCGCATTGATGCGTCTGAACACACGGTGGATCTCGTGGCCGAGCGCATGGATGTCGCTATCCGCCAAATGCATGAGGCCAAAGCGCCGCGCTCGGCCGTCAAACTGATGGACGATTGGGCCACGCCCGCGCTCTCGCCCGACTTGCTTGCGCGCTGCGTTGCGCAAGGCAATCCTATGAAGTCGCCGCAAGACCTGGCCGGCTGCACCTTGCTGGCGATGGAAGACCGTCTGCCCAGCTCACGCGTGCTGTCGTGGGAAAACTGGCTGGCCGCGGCCGGCATCAAGGGCGCTGCAGCCAATGCCATCGGCCGCACCCGCATTGTGCTGAACTTTATTGACCAAACCATGCAAGCTGCTGCGCGCGGCCAAGGCGTGGTGCTGGCGCGCCAGCCTTATCTGGACGAGTTTGTCGCGCGCGGCGATTTGGTTACGCCGTTTGCCAAGCGTCTGCTTTCGCCCTACGGCTACTACCTGGTGGTGAACCCAGAGACGGCGGATCTGCCGCACGTCAAAGCGTTTTGCGACTGGCTCAAAAAGAGCTTCAAAGTCGCTTAAGCGCGGCGCTTAAGGCTTCTATGTAAGCCTCAAACTGATGAATATCATTGTGCCCCGCCTGCGGTACGCGCACAAGCTGCGCAAGCCCGCTGTTGGCGCGCGCGAGCAGGCGTTCGCTATGCCTGATGGGAATCAGGCTGTCAGCCTCACCGTGCAGCAGCAGCGCGCGCGTGCGCATGCGGCTTAAGTATTCACCGGTATCAAGGGGATAGCGCAGCAGCGCCAGCGGTACAAACGGGTATTGCTGGCGCGCCATGTCGCGCATGCTGCTGTAGGGCGACACCAGAACCGTCAACGCGGGCTGCACATCCACAGCGAGCTTGGCGGCCAGCGCCGTGCCCAGCGAGCGACCCAGTACCGCAATGGGCCGGCCTTGGTACTGCGGCGCAATCAGGTCATAGGCGGCGCGCACATCGGCATGCAGCTGCGACTCACTTTCAATATGGCCTGTGCTTCTGCCGTAGCCGCGATAGTCGATCATGAACAGATCAAAGCCATTGCGCTGATAAAACTCGGTGCTGGTCAGCCAGGTTTCCAGATTGCCAGCGTTGCCGTGCAGATAAAACACCAAGCCGCGTGCCTTGGGCTGCTTGTAATGCAGCGCACTGAGCGTTGCGCCCTGCACGGGTACTTGCACTTCCACCACATCCGGCTTGTTGAACACGTGGCTGCTAGGCAGTTTGGTGGGTAAAAAGATCAGTTTTTCTTGCCCAAAGTACAAAAAAATCAGCAAGGCCGCGTAGGCGAGGGCTGTGCCGATGACAAGGCGGCGGACTAGTTGCATCTGCGGTGCAAAACAGTGAAAACGGCGGTAAACGCGAGCATGGCGATCGACTTTCTTGTAGGGAGATACGGCATTGCAAAGGCTGCAGATGCAGCCGTGCCGGTCGCAAAGATTGATTCATCATAAACTGCGCGCTGCAAGCCCACATGAAAATAGGCGGGATATGAACCAAGCCTTCACCGATCTGGACTTTGAGCGCCTGGGTGATTTGCTCGCAGCGCCCAACTTGCCAGAGAGCACCATGAACCTGGAAATGCTCGACGGCTACCTGGCCGCGCTCGCCTGCATGCAGCCGCCGCCTGCGCCCAAGGAGTATTTGCCGCTGGTGTTTGATGTGGCCGGCACGCCGGATATCGCCTGGGAAGACGATGCGCAGCAAAACGCCGTGCTTTCGCTGATCGCGCAGCGCCTGGCTGGTTTATCGCAGGAATTGAGCGTTCCCCTGGCCAAGGCGGAAGCGGGCGCGCTGGCGCAGCCGTTTCTGTTTGAAACCGATGAATTCCCCGAAGAAACCTACGATGCCGAAGGCAACCGCGAAGGCGAGTGGCTGGGCCGCGACTGGGCCGACGGCTTTGCCCAGGCCGTAGAAGCCTGGGCCGACGTGTGGCAGCCGCTGTGGGAAGACGAAGACCATGGCATGCTGCTGGTACCGATCATGATGCTGGCCACCGGCCGCGACTACGGCGCCAAAGACTTTGTATTCAACCCGGATGAGCTGGTGGGTGATGCGGTGTTGTCAGTGCATGCGCTGTGGCATTACTTTCATCAGAGCCATTGACGGCCCCGAGCGCCAATAAACTCCGTTCGCGTTGAGCCTGTCGAAACGCATTTGCTAAAAGTCGATCAAAGCAAAGGGTTGCAAATGGGCTTCGACAGGCTCAGCCCGAACGGGTCCGTTTAGCACCTGCTGAAATCACTTCGCCTGACTCACCGCCCCCGACCCTGCAATCGAACGCGTGACGCTCGGGTTGCCCAGGTAAGCTACATCGCCGCTACCGGCAATCGTCACATTCAGCGTGTCGGCTGCGTTCACAATCACATCGCCGCTGCCCGCCACGGTCACTTTGACGTCTTTACCGGCCAGGCGCTTGGCGTGCACATTGCCTGAGCCCGCGACCGAAATCACTTGCCGCGTGGCCGCTCCGCTCACTTTGAGATCCCCACTGCCCGCCACGCTGCCGGCAAAACTGGCGGTTTGCAGCTGCTCCACATTGATATCGCCCGAGCCGGAGATGTTTGCTTCAAATTTGTCGCCGGTCACACGATCGATATGAATGTCACCCGAGCCTTTGATGGCCACGCTGTCCAAACTCTTGAATGTGGCCACCACTTGAAAAGGGCTCTTGGTACGAAAACTCGCATTTTTCTTCAAATTCACGATCAAAACCCCGTTTTCCACGCTTGTTTCGATCATTTGTGCGAGATTGTCATCTGCCCGCACAACGACCGATTCTGATTGCCCGGCGCGCAATTTCACGTCAATCGGGCCGTCCAGCCGCACCGCGCGAAAGCTGCCCAGTTGCCGCGGCTGCTCGATCAAGTTGCCAGAGCCTTGCACGCGCGGCCCGCTGCCGCTCGATATCGTTTCTGAGAAAAAGGTTGTGATGGTGGACGTTTCGGTCTTTGCTTTGTCTTGCGCCAGCGCGGGCACCGCCAGCGCCGCAATCACGCTGCCAAACAGCGTGGCGAAAAATAGTTTTTTGGTTGAGAGCATGGTGTTCTCCATCGAGCAATGTAGCCAGTGTGCGGCGGCGCTGCGTGCATTGCGGCGCATCTGCGACGAAATGCACACTCGCAGGAACAGAATGCAATTTGGTCGGCGCGGTTTGAGAATGGTTCAACAGGTTTTGCGGCGTGCTCAACAGGCAAGTACGCAATATCCATAAGGGTTTCCAAGCAAAAATGGCTCAAAAAGCTTATGGATATTGCGTAATGCTAAAACACTAACGCTTTCACCCCTTTACTTTGCCGCGTGAAGGACTAAGGTTTGCGGTAACGGGGTGTGCAATTTTTCACGGAGTTTGCTGATGAACGCGCTGCTTGGTTTGCTCTTTCTTGCATTGGCGCTCGCGGCCATGTTCTGGCTGATTCGCAGTTGGGATGGGATGCGTGAGCAGTTTGGCGCGCAGCTGCAAGATCTATTCGGCCCGCAGCAAAGCGCAGAAGCGACGGCGGCTTCCAAAGCTGCCCGCAAAACCCTGCGCGAGCGGCATTTGGCACGTGTAGAAGCGCGCCGCCAGCGCGCGGACGCGCCTGCTCGGCCGCCGATGGTGCGGCATCACACGCCTACGGCAAGGCACCACTAACCGCAACAGGACTCATTGCGGCGGCACTTGCGTATCAGCGCGTGTGCGTTTTGAAGTGCTCTACGCAATATCCATGCGCTTTGTCGAGCAGTTTTGCTTCGAAAGGCGCATGGATATTGCGTAGCCATACTCAAAAGCACAGTTTTTCTGTCTTCAGAGCACGCAATCTCGCCCTATCGACATCCCTAGCTTCAAACCGACTCGATTGGATGTAGAACGAGAGCCATGAAACGCCGCATGCTTTTACAAACCGGTGCAAGCGCCGCGCTTGCCACCGCGCTGCCGCTGCGCGCACTGGCGCAGGCCGCGAGCGCGCCGCTGCTGCGCCGCGCTGTGCCCGCCACCGGCGAGCAGCTGCCGGTGATTGGCGTGGGCACGTGGCTGACCTTTGATGTTTCCAATGACCGGCTGCGCGCACCGCTCAAGACCGTGCTGCAGCACTTTTTTGCGCAAAGCGGCTTCTTGATCGATTCATCGCCCATGTACGGCGCGGCAGAGGAAACGCTCGGCGTGCTGATGCCCGGTTCTGCATCAACTGCGGCCGCAAAGCCGCCGATGTTTTCCGCCACCAAGGTGTGGACGCTCGGGCGCGACGCCGGCATCGCGCAGATGGAAAAATCGCGCAAGCTGTGGGGCGTGGCCAAATTCGATCTGATGCAAATCCACAATATGCTGGACTGGAAAACGCATCTTGAAACGCTCAAAGCGCACAAGAGCGAGGGCCGCATCCGCTACATCGGCATCACCACCTCGCACGGGCGGCGGCACGATGAGCTGGAAGCCGCGATGAAGCGCGAGCGCTTTGATTTTGTGCAGTTCACCTACAACTTTGCGGATCGTTCAGTGGAGCAGCGCCTGTTGCCGCTGGCCGCGGAGCGCGGCGCCGCAGTGCTGATCAACCGGCCGTTTGACGGCGGCGATTTGTTTGACCGCGTCGGCAAAAAGCCGCTGCCGGCGCTTGCTGCAGAAATTGGCTGCACTACCTGGGCTGAATTTTTCTTGAAATTTGTGGTGTCACACCCCGCCGTGACCTGCGCGATTCCTGCCACATCGCAACCTGCCCACATGCTGCAAAACATGCGCGCGAATTTTGGCGCGCTGCCCGATGCGGCGATGCGCGCGCGGATGGTGAAGGCGTTTGAGGCGGTTGTTTAGAAGCAGTGACGGGTGAGGGCGGCGGAACCCCTCCATGATTGTCATTCCGAGCGCAGCGAGGAATCTCTGCGCTGTGCAAGACGAGATTCCTCGCTGCGCTCGGAATGACAGCAATTTGGAGTAGCGTTACGCAATATCCATGCGGGTTTTCAGGCAAAAATGCTTGAAAAAGCGCATGGATATTGCGTAGTGGCTTCTGCGAGGCCTACCAACCTCCGTTCGCGCCCCGCCTGTCGAAACGCATTTGAAAGCAGCCGCGCAACGCATTTGATCGCAAATGGGCTTCGACAGGCTCAGCCCGAACGGGTTCTGAGGCTATTCGTAGAGCCCTCACCCTTCCCTCTCCCGCAGGCGGGAGAGGGTTCCCTGCGGAGCCCGCGTAGTTACTACGCCTTCTGATAAATCTCCGACCCCTTCTTCACAAACTCAATCGCTTTTTCCTGCATGCCTTTTTGCAGCGCGGCCTGCGCATCGACGCCTTGTTTCTCTGCGTAGTCGCGCACGTCCTGCGTGATCTTCATGCTGCAAAAGTGCGGGCCGCACATGCTGCAGAAGTGCGCGTGTTTCATGCTCTCTTTGGGCAGTGTTTCGTCGTGAAAGTCTTTGGCGGTGTCGGGGTCCAGGCCGAGGTTGAACTGGTCTTCCCAGCGGAATTCAAAGCGCGCTTTTGACAGCGCGTTATCGCGAATCTGCGCGCCGGGGTGGCCTTTGGCCAAGTCTGCTGCGTGCGCAGCGATCTTGTAGGTGATGATGCCGTCTTTCACGTCTTTCTTGTTCGGCAGACCCAAGTGTTCCTTGGGCGTGACATAGCACAGCATCGCGCAGCCGTACCAGCCAATCTGCGCCGCGCCGATGCCACTGGTGATGTGGTCATAGCCGGGTGCGATGTCGGTGGTGAGCGGGCCGAGGGTGTAGAAGGGCGCTTCATGGCACTCTTTTAGCTGAATGTCCATGTTCTCTTTGATCAGCTGCATCGGCACGTGGCCAGGGCCTTCGATCATCACTTGCACGTCATGCTTCCACGCCACCTGCGTGAGTTCGCCCAGCGTGCGTAGCTCAGAGAGTTGCGCTTCATCATTCGCGTCGTAAATCGAGCCGGGGCGCAGGCCGTCGCCGAGCGAAAAACTCACGTCGTAGGCTTTCATGATCTCGCAGATGTCTTCAAAATGCGTGTAGAGAAAACTCTCTTTGTGATGCGCCAGGCACCACTTGGCCATGATCGAGCCGCCGCGCGACACAATGCCCGTCATGCGCTTGGCCGTCATGGGGATGTAGGGCAGTCGCACGCCGGCGTGGATGGTGAAGTAATCCACGCCTTGCTCGGCCTGCTCGATCAGCGTGTCTTTGAAAATTTCCCACGTGAGTTCTTCGGCCTTGCCATCAACTTTTTCCAGCGCCTGATAAATCGGCACCGTGCCGATAGGCACTGGCGAGTTGCGCAAAATCCATTCACGCGTTTCGTGAATGTGCTTGCCGGTAGACAAATCCATCACCGTATCGCCGCCCCAGCGCGTGGCCCACGTCATCTTTTCAACTTCTTCGCCAATCGATGAAGTCACTGCGCTGTTGCCGATGTTGGCGTTTATCTGCACCAAGAATTTACGGCCGATGATCATCGGCTCACTTTCCGGGTGGTTGATGTTGGCCGGGATGATGGCGCGGCCGCGCGCCACCTCGTCGCGCACAAACTCGGGCGTGAACACGTCGGGGATGCGCGCGCCCATGG
>JBOFGW010000289.1:0-5307 GCA_051649325.1 Burkholderiaceae bacterium
CGCCTGCGCGAAATTGGCTTTTTCGTCGGTGCCGGCGGCATCGTCTTTCAGCGATGCGCGGTGCACCCCGTACTCCACCAGCCATTGCGGGGAAAAGCGATAGCTTGCGAGCGCAGAAGCGTCGGCCCGCTCGATCTCAGTGCTGCGTGCACGCAATTGTTCCAATCCCAACGCCCATGACAAGCCGCCCACCCGCGCGGGCGCGCCCGCGAGCTTTAACGCGTTGGCGCGCGCGGTTTCCAGATCACTGCTTGCAATGCGCGCAGTGAGCCCGGTGCTGCCATTGAAGTCAAACCCAACGCGCGTTTCACGGCCGCCAGCCTCAATCACCTGGTCGGTGACGTTGTTCAGTTGCGAAGCCTGCGTGCGGCCAAGCCAGGCGCGAAAGCCGCGGCCCAGGTCGACGGTGCGGCGCTGGCCGTCCCGGCGGTAAATTGCATCGGGATCTCTGGTGAGAGCAGCATCGGTCAGACTGTCGGCAAACTCCGCCGGCTTTTCAGGCGGGGGCGACGGGGAAGCAGGCTCGGCAACGGCGACACGGCTAACGCAGCATAAGAACCCGCAGAAAAGGCATTCAAGCCTGCGCTTGGCAATCACTCCGATGATCTGGCTCTCCTGTGCTGGCTGGTGGCAATTGTGCACTGATAGGCCTAGCGCCTACGTACTTTACGACGCTGATCATGCGTCAAGTTCCATGCCGGGCCATAAAAAAACCCGCATTGCTGCGGGTTTTCTTTGATGCAAGACAAGAATTACTTCAAGTGCTTGCCGATCAGGCCGGCCATCTCAAACATCGAGACCTTGGCTTTGCCGAATACTTCTTTCAGCTTAGCGTCGGCATTGACCATGCGCTTGTTCACTTGGTCTTGTAGCTTGTTGGCCTTGATGTAGTCCCACATTTTCTTGATGACTTCTGTGCGGGCCAAAGGCTTGGAACCCACCACGGCGGCCAGCGCTGCTGAAGGCGTAAGAGCCTTCATGAACGCTGCGTTCGGGGTGCGCTTTTTCTTGGGTGCTGCGGCTTTTTTGGCCGGAGCAGCTTTCTTTGCAGCCTTTTTGGCCGGGGCGGCCTTCTTGGCTACGGCTTTCTTGGCCGGAGCAGCTTTCTTTGCTGCTGGCTTTTTAGCGGCGGCTTTTTTGGCCGGCGCTTTCTTTGCTGCTTTCTTGGCGGTTGCCATGAGTACTCTCCATCTTTTCAAGTTGAGCTCAATTGGCAGGGCCACACCGCAACTCGCGAATACTGCTTCCCGAGGCTGCGGAATATCCCCGCTGGGGCGAATACTAGCCGTTTCATAGGGAAAAGTGGTGTTTTTCATAGGGAGAATGCGAAATTTCTGTCGCTTTTCTCCATCAAGGTTTCCCTAGGGGCGCCCTAAGGAGCGCTTAGGGCGCACCGAAGGACGCGCTAAGACGCTTGAAAACTCGCCATCGCTTCGCGCAGCGCGTGCGCAAATTGCTCGGTGGAATCGTCGTTGACCACGTGCGCATCGGCAATGGCAATCGGCCCGCCTTTGTCTAGATTTTTGATCTCAAAGAAGTCGCGTGCGTCCACGTCCGCCTGCGTCAGCGGCCGCACCGGCCGCGCCGCCATGCGCGCGTAGCGCAGCGGCTTGGCCGTATGCAGGGCAATTAGCTTAAGCCGGTCGCCAAAGGTCTTCTTCAGCAGCTCGTACTCGGCAAAGCTGTACAGGCCGTCCACCGCGACCTTTTTGCCGGCCGCCAGCATCTGCTGGATCTGCGGCAGCTTAATGATGGCCATCGCCGCCATGCCGTGGGTGGCACGCAGCTCTTCGCGCACGGCTTTCTCGTTGGCCTCATTCACCGGCAAACCGCGTTTTTTCACCTCGTCCACCACCACGCCGCCGAAGTAGACCAGCTCGTATCCCAGGTTTTCCAGCACGCGGCCGGCCTCAGACTTGCCGGTGCCGCATAGGCCGACCAGCGCAACGATGGGTGCAGTGCTCATGCCGGCACCGTGATTTGCTTGAACACGTTAAAGAACTCCGGAAAAGTCTTGTTTACGCACTGCGGGTCTTCAATCGCTAGCGGGGCGCCACCAAACGCCGCCAGCGCAAAGCTCATGGCCATGCGGTGATCATCATAGGTAGCGATTTGGGCGCTTTTCAGCAGTACCGGCGGCATTACCTGCAGCCAATCGGCGCCCTCTTCTACCTGCGCGCCGCATTTGCGCAACTCTGCCGCCATCGCAGCCAGCCGGTCAGTCTCTTTGACGCGCCAACTGCCAATGTTGCGCAGCACGCATTGGCCATCGGCAAATAGCGCCATCACCGCAGCAGTCATCGCGGCGTCTGGAATTTGGTTGAAATCCTGGTCAAACGCGCGGACGGTGCCGGCCCCGCGCACCTCGATCCAGTCCGGCCCGCGCGTCACCTGTGCGCCCACAGACTGCAAAAAATCCGCAAATTTCACGTCACCCTGCACGCTCGCCTGGCCCGCGCCCAGCACCCGCACGGGGCCTTTGCCCAGCGCGCCCGCGGCCAAGAAATACGAAGCGCTGGAAGCGTCGCCTTCCACGGCGTAGGTTCCGGGAGAGGTGTACCGACTACCCCGCTTTACAGTGAAACTTGCATAGCCTTCGCGCGCTACTGTCACACCAAAGCGCTGCATCAGCGCGAGCGTCATGTCCACATACGGTTTGGAAATCAGCTCGCCATCCACCGCAATCATCACATCCTGCTGGGTGCTGGCAAGCGGGGCAATCTGCAGCAGGCCAGTCAGATACTGGCTGGAGGCGTTGCCCTTGACCCGGATTACTGGCACTGCGCGTTGCGCATTGCCTTCGATAACAAGCGGCGGGTAGCCGCGTGCGCCTTCGTAGGTCACGCGGGCACCAAACGCGGCGATGGAGTCGATCAGATCGCCAATTGGCCGCTCGTGCATGCGCGCAACGCCGTGCAGGCGAAAGCGCCCCGGCATGCGCGCGAGCGCCGCCGCCAACGTACGGATTGACAGACCAGAGTTACCCACAAAAATGTCTGCTTCGCGCACACTGAACGGCGCGCCGCCCGTGACGCGCCACGCCCCGCCGCCCAAGTCCACGAGCTGCACGCCCAGCGCTTGCAGCGCGCCGCGCATCATCCGCGTATCGTCAGAATCCAGCAGGTTTGTGAGCACAGTCTCGCCACTGGCCAGCGCGGCCAGCAGCAGCGCACGGATCGACAGGCTTTTGGAACCCGGTAGCGTCACTACACCTTGCGCGGAGGCAATCGGCGCAATATCGAGCTTATCAGTCATTGCTGCTTCCAGTTCTGCCGCACGACGGCGCTGCCGGAGAGCCAGCGCTCGATCATGGCGCCATCATGCGCTTCCAGCATCGCACGCGCCTGCCCGAGCACCTTCTCGTAGGCTGCAAGTTCAGAAAGCAATGCCGTTTTATTGGCCAGGAAAATGTCGCGCCACATTTCCGGGCTGCTCGCGGCGATACGGGTGAAGTCGCGAAACCCACCACCCGCGTAGGACAACTTGGTTTCGCCGTCGACCGCGCCCGCAATTTGCGCCACCAGCGCGTAGGCCAGCAAATGCGGCAAATGGCTGACCGCGCCAAACACAGCATCGTGCTGCTGCGCACTCATGCGCGAGACGCGCGCGCCCACGGCCTGCCAGAGCGCTTCGATGCGTGCGACATCAGCCTGCGCATTTTCTGCAAGCGGCGTGAGCACCACGCGCTTGCCCTGATACAGCGAAGCCTCCGCCGCATCCGGCCCGTTGACTTCTTTGCCGGCGATGGGATGGCCAGGCACAAATTGGCCGATCCGTTCGCCCAGCGCTGCGCGTGCTGCGGCAACTACATCCTGCTTGGTGGAGCCCGCATCTGTGACCAGAGCCTTGGCGGACAAGTGTGGCAACAGCGCTTGCAGCGTGGCCTGCGTTTGCGCCACGGGCACGCATAGCACCACTAAATCTGCTTCTGCGCAGGCGGCCATGTCAATGCTTGCAACATCCACCAGACCGAGCGATTTCGCCTGCGCAATCGTCTGCGCGTTGCGGCCAACGCCAATCACGGCGTTTGCGAGCCGATGCCGCTTGATCGCAGCCGCCAGCGATCCGCCGATCAGCCCTACCCCAACAATCGCGACGCGCTCAAACAGCACCTTCATCGCGCAAGCGCTTGCTCAAGCGCGGCGATAAAGGCAGCGTTCTCCTCCGGCAGGCCGATCGACACGCGCAGATATTGCGGCAGGCCGTAGTTGGCCACCGGCCGCACGATCACGCCGCGCTTGAGCAGCGCCTCGTTCACGGCGGCGGCGTCGCCGATGTGCACCAACACAAAATTGCCGTAGCTCGGGATGTACATGAGCTTCAGCCGCTCAAACGCCGCAGTGAGCTGCGCGTAACCGGCCTTGTTGATCTCATACCCTTTTTTTAGAAACGCGGTGTCATTCAGCGCTGCCACGGCAGCGGCTTGCGCCATCGAGTTGACGTTAAACGCGTTGCGCACGCGATTGAGCAGGTCAGTCAGTGCTGGCTGAGCCACGCCATAGCCCACACGCAGCCCCGCCAGGCCAAACGCTTTTGAAAAAGAGCGCGACACAATCAGATTGGGAAAACGCCGCACCCAGCCAATCGAATCCGGTCGGATGGAAGGCTCCAGATATTCGCCATAGGCTTCGTCCAGCACCACCACAACGCTCGCCGGCACCTTGCTCAAAAACGCCTCAATCTGCGGCGCGTGGATAAATGTGCCGGTGGGGTTGCCGGGATTGGCCACGTAGATCAGCTTGGTATTGCCGTCGATTGCGGCCAGCATTCCATCAAGATCGTGGCCGAGCCCCGGTGTGGCAGGCACAACCTTGGCCTTGGCACCGATCTTTTGTGTGGCCAGCGCATACACCACAAACCCGTATTGCGAATAGACCACCGTGGCACCCGCGCCGGCAACGGCCATCGCAGCCATCATCAAAATATCGCTAGAGCCGCTGCCTAGCGTGATCCAGCTTGTTGGCACGGCCAGTTTGGCAGACAGTGCCGCTTTCAGATCAAACGCATTGTCATCCGGGTAGCGGCCCAAATCCTGCGCGGCGCGTGCCATCGCATCCTGCGCGCTTTGCGGCATGCCGAGTGGATTTTCGTTGCTGGCGAGCTTGACGATCTTGGCTGGATCAAGTCCATATTCGCGCGCGGTTTCTTCGATGGGTTTGCCGCCCACATACGGCGCCAGCGCGCGGATGTAATCTGGGCCTGGAATTGAAGGAACTGTGGATGCAGGTGCATCGGTAGCAACGGCGCTCATGGAGTAATTTTCATATAAGAGATATGCAAGTTTAGCGGTGCTACGCCCGCGCATCG
>JBOFGW010000290.1:0-33174 GCA_051649325.1 Burkholderiaceae bacterium
TCGGGCAAAAACTGTTTGAGCGCAGCGAGTTTTTTTGCCCGCCGCTTGGCGCTTACCTGACTTGGGAACCCGAAGGGCTGAGCGTGGGGTTTCGCCACGCATGCGTGGCGCCGCGCGAAGAGCACGCGCCTGCCAGTGCGTGCCCCGTTTAAGCGGGCGCGCCTTCTTTTGGTTACTTTTCTTGGCAAGACAAGAAAAGTAACTTGCCGCCGGGCAACCCCCGGCAAGACTTTCGCAAGACGCGATGCGCTTTAATGCGCAGCATCCACACGCTAAGAGCCCCTCACCCTAACCCTCTCCCGCAAGCGGGAGAGGGGATCAATCAGCTTGCTGCCTCGCGCGGCATCGCCTCACTATCAGCAGATGAGGCCTTTCGACCGGCCCTTACGGCGCACTCGCCTCCTCACTCCCAATCTGCCGCAAGTATGTCACCAGCCGCGACAAATCAGTGTTGTTGATCGTCACACCGCTATGCGCGCGCACGGCTGCTTCGAGCGTAGCGGCGGAGCCGTCATGCAGATAAGGCCCGGTGGCCCACACATCGCGCAGCGTGGGCACATCCAGCCCGGTCAACGCTGCACCCAGCCGGTTACCGCTGGTGGCTTTGATCGTGCCGATGTTGGGCAGAGCGTTGGTTGCGCTGTTGGTAAACGTAGCGCCGCTATGGCACGAGGCGCAGTTGCGGTTGATGAAGACCGTGCGGCCTAGCGATGCAGTACTGGTCAGCGCGCCGTTTGCTTGCCGCGTGGGGCTTTGATCAAAGGTGGTGAGCGACGCAACATAGGCCGCCAGCGCATCCAGATCCGCGCTCACGCCGGCCTTGGGATCACCCAGTGTTTGGCTGCGGGTGCCGGTGGCCAAGTCTGCGTCGCTCATCAGGCCGGCGCCGCCGGCGAGCACGCGGATCTGGCCTTCAAAGTCCTGCGTTTCATCAAAGTTGCTGGTCCAGTGTTTGCGGCCATGGCCCACACCGCGGCCGCGCAGGCTGATGGTGTTGCGCAGGCCTTCGCCAAAACCGGTCAGGTCCCAGGTGCGGCCGTCGTGCCCGCCGTCGTTGTGGCAGGTGGCGCAGCTCATGTAACGGTCGCGCGACAAGCGGACATCGCGTGCGTCATAGAACAGCTTCTTGCCTTGCAACACTTGCGGCGTGAGCTTCTCTGTAGTTACTGCGCCAAGCAACGCCACGCTGGGCGCGCTCAACTGGCCTTGCGTCAGCAGCGGCTGCAGGTCGTACACACCCACGGTGCGGTCCATGAAGTTGTTGACGTACAGCTTCGTGTTGTCCGGCGAGACCAATAGCGATTGCGGTGCAAAACCGGTGTCGATGCGCATCAGCTCACGGCGGCGGTGGGCATCCAGCACGGCGATTTCGCGGCTGGTCTCCAGCGCCACAAACAGGAACATGCCGCTGTTGTCGTATGCCGCGGCACTGGCAACGCTGGCGTTGTCGTGGTCGATGCGGCCGGCATAGTCTTCGGTGCCGGCGGGCAGCACAATGCGCGAACTGATGGCGCGCACTGTGTTCTGGAAGTTCAGCGCATTGCCATCACGCAGCGAGCCGCGCTGGATGTTGTCTTGTTTGGAGGGCACAAAGGCCTGCGTGCCGTCTGGCGAGATGGCTGGCGCATGCAGGTAGTTGGGGATGCCGCGGCCCTGGTTTTCAAAATCTGCCTTGTCGCTATTGCGCAGAACAATGGTGCGTACGACGGCATAAGGGTTGTTGCGGTTGACCTGCACCACCTCGCCGCCGCGCACTACACCGCCCGCGTTGGGATCCACCGCGGCGGTTGCCTCGCCCGGCATGAAGGGCGTGACAAAGCGCGAGACGTAAATCGCAAACTGATCCGACGCGATCGACAAATGGCGCGGATTGGCACCCACATTCACCGCGTTGTGGTAGCTGTACTCCACGGTGCGGTACTTGCGGATTTGCCCCAGCGCTTCCAAGATCACCATGGCAATGGTGCCGTCTGGCGTCATGGCAATGCCGTGCGGCTGCGAGGCGCGCGGCAACTCAATCGTGCGCACCACCTGGCCCAGATTCGGATCAATCACCGAGATGCTGGCGCTTTGCTTGTTGGTCACCCACAGCATGCCGGTAGATGCACGGGCAATCGAGCGTGGTGCTGCGCCTACCGGCACTTCAAACAGCTTGGTGTTGGTCACCGTATCAAACGCGCTCACAGTGTCGTTGTCTTGATTCACAACCCACAGCCGCGGATTGCCAGCGGCAGGTGCATCCCATGCCAGCAATGACGACTGCGTGGGCTTGCGCGTGGTGAGTGCCAGGCCGATTCTTTGCATAAAGGTGCGTGACTGCACCTGCCCGCTCACATCGCGCGCGGTCACAGTCACAAAATACACGCCGGGGCCAGGGAAGTTGTAGGACACGGTCGGCGACATTGACCAGGGCGTATCGGCCGTGCCATCGCCAAAGTTCCAGCTGTACTGCGTGCCGGCGCCGTTGGCCGATGCGGAGTAGGTCACTGCGTTGCCGGATATGGCCACTGCCGGCGTGCCCGGTTGCTGCAGCGTGAGCGGGGCAAAGCTGCCCAGCGTCCACAAGAACGACGTAGATGCCACCGACGTGCCGTCACTGGCCGCCACGGTGACAAAATAGCTGCCGAGTTTTTGCGGCGTGCCGGTCATCCAGCCCGTGGTCGGGTCAAGGGTGACGCCGGGGGGCAGACCGCTGGCGGTGTAGCGCAGCACGTCGCCATTGGGGTCGGTCGCTTGCGCGCGCACCGACACGGCATTGCCGGCCAGACCACTCTGATCGGCAATCGCGGTCATCACCGGCACTTGTGCAGCATCGCGCGCAGGTGGCACGTTGACGCGCACGATCTTGGCGACTGACGGAACGCCACTCGCATCAAAGACAAACAGCATGTAAAAGCCCGGCGGCGTATCGGTCACGCGTGAGGGCATGTGCACCTGCACCGCCTGCGCGCCGTCCACCGGCGCGTCTACATGAAACGGCAGGTCAACAAAGCGCTGGTCGCTGTTCCAAGTATGTGATGCAGAGCCTGAGCGCACCAGTGTCACGCGCGATACCGGACCTGCGCCGGTCTGGATGCCAAAGGTGTTACCCGGCTCCACCACCGTGGGCGCCGTATTGATCACGGGCCGCGGTGCACGGTTGCCAGCTGCATCAAACAGATACGCGGGGTAATAGATTTCTGCATTGGTGTTGTTTTGCGGACCTGGCGCGCCGCCGCCGGCCACCAGTACGGTGGCATCGGGCATCAACAGCGATACCGAGTGATACAGCCGCGCTTTGACGGCCAGCGGGCCGATGATCCACTGCCCTGTCACCGGATCCCACACGTCGGCGCTGTAGCTCACGCCGTTCATCACGTTCCATTCCAAGCTGCCGCCGGTGGCCAGCACGCGGCCATCGGCCATAACAGAAGTGCTGCCCAGCACGCGCTGGGTGTTCGCGGCCTCGGTCGGCACGCGCACCGGTGCGCCGCTGTTCAAATTGATCACGGTTGCAGCGTTGGAGTTGGAAGCGAGTTGCAAGATCATGCCCGGCCGGTACATCGCGGAGCCATTGCTATTGCCAGTCTGCGCGCCGGGAATCGTGCCCGCCGCGGTGATGGTACCGGTGCCCGTCGGGTCGATGTAGTACTGGCGGCTGCCTCCGTCAAAGCCAAAGATGCGGCCATCCGGTGCGATCCAGTTGCGCGGGTACATCCAGCTCATTGAATTCGTGTCCACTGAAGACAGCAGCCGGAATGTGCCATCCAGTTGCCGAACTTCAGGCCGGTCCTGCCCACCCGCGCCACCCTGCACATAAATTTCGCCGTTCATCAGCGTGGTGGTGGATGAATACCAGCGCGGGCGATTCATGTTGATGCCGCGTGTGAGCGAATTGTCGCGGTAGTCGAACAAGTTGGCGTTGTTGTTGCCGGTGTTGGTGGTGCGCGTGCCGGTCCAGTTGTCGCCGCCGGCGATGAATGCCTCGCCGGTCAGGGGCAGCAGGGTTTGCGAGCTGCAGAAAATATCGGTCGCAGTGCCGTTGGGGTAACTCGTGTGCGCTTCAATGCCGGTGCCCAGCGCCGGATCCCACACAGCGTAGTCAAAGAACGCGGTCTGCTGGCCGCTCGGGCGCGTGCCAAAGCTCATCACCCTGCCATCGGGTAGCACCAGCGCGTGGATTGGAATCACCGGCCAGGGCACCACCGGCCCCCACTGTCCACCGACCTGCGGCGTGGTGTCAAAGGTTTTGCTCTTGCCGCCCGTGGCGTTGCTGCGGTCCGGCGCGTCTTGCGGCGCCATCGCGTAGCCAACACTGAATTCCGGCGGCATATCTGGCTGGGTGCTCACGCCGCTGACGTCGGGCCCGCTGTCCACCAGCGTATCTTCGCCGCCGCCGCAGGCGACAACGCTGGCGCCCAGCGCGAGCGCGGCTCACAATTGAAGAACAGAACGATAGCGCGTGCTTGTGGCGCGCGCGGCCCCTGTGAGATTTTTCATTTTTCCAGCTCCCTAATGCTGCACATCCAGCGGCGCCGCTCTTGGATAAGCTTTTGGCACCGCAAGTCATCCTAGGGAGCGCGGCAGTGTTGTGCAATCGTCAACGGCTTGTGCGCCCCATGTTTGACTAGAACCCGGTAGAACGCTGTGCGTTGTGCGCATATTCGTTTCATTTGCTTTACGTTGCGCACTGCCTAAGACATGTGAGTGCAATACCTACCAAAATGTGTAGAGCGCCATGCAAATGACGGCAAAAGGTGGAATGCGGATTGCTCCTGCGCTAGAGTGTTTTGGAGAGCCGCGTATCCCCGCGGCCCCGCATCCGCCCTAGGAGGTGTGCCATGCGTGCTTTGCTCATCGCTGCCGCAATCGCGGCTTTCGTCTCTGCTCCCGTCACTCAGGCTCAGACCACCCGTAACGACACCTATGCCGCGCGCAATACGGCGCTGGCGCAGCAGTTGGCCGACTCAATCGTGACCATCCGCGCGCAGATTGTGGATGGCGCCGCCACGGCAGAAACGCTGGGCCGCGCGCGCGCAGGGTCGGGCATTTTGATTGGCCCTAATTTGGTGCTGACGATCGGCTATCTGGTCATGGAGGCCGACAAGGTCGAAGTGGTCGGGCCAGACGGCAAGACCACGCCGGTGACCCGCATCGGCTATGACCACACGACCGGCTTTGGCCTGCTGCGCACGCTGCTGCCGGTGCGCGGCAAGGCGCTGGATTTGGGCGACTCGGACGCGTTGCCCGCGCAAAGCAAGGTGCTCACCATCGGTGCCGGCGAAGATGAGGCGGTGGAAATCGCCGTGCTCGCGCGTGAACGTTTTGTCGGCAGCTGGGAATACGCGATCGACCGCGCGATCTACACCTTTCCGCCGGTAGAAAACTGGAGCGGTTCGGCGCTGGTGAATGAAGACGGCAAACTAGTGGGTGTGGGCTCACTCATCCTGCGCAACGCGGCAGGCACCGATATGCCCGGCAATATGTGGGTGCCGGTGAATCTGCTCAAGCCGATTTTGAACGACTTGGCTGAGCGTGGCCGCGCCGGCGGCGCTGTGAAACCGTGGCTAGGCATGACGGTGGACGAAATGGCCGGCGCACTCGTGGTCTCGCGCGTGACGCGCGGCGGCCCGGCGCATGCGGCCGGCGTGCGGCGCGGCGATGTGGTGGTGGGTGTGGGCGATGTGAACACCAAAAGCCTGGCCGAGTTCTTTGACAGCGTATGGGCCACCGGCGCGCCCGGCGTGCAGGTCAAAGTGCGCATGCTGATCGACAGCGGCCCGCGCGACGTGACCATCACCACCATGGACCGGCGGGACTTTTTGCGCCAGCAGACGGTGCAGTGATGCGCTAAGCAGCTCTGGCACGCTTTGAGAGCAAGTTGAGCCGCTTTTAAAGGGCTCTACGCAGTATCCATGCGGTTTTTCAGCCCTTTATGCTTGAAAAGGCGCATGGATAATGCGTATTGCTCTTTTAAACCTGCAATTTTGGTGTTTTTTAGCGCTAGAGCGTGCCCCGCCCAGCCTTACTTGGTCCGCATCCGCGAAACGATCACCTCTTTCTTGGCGCGGCTGATGCCCCAGATCGTGCCAGGGTCGCTGCGGTCCCACGCGATGCCTTGGCCGTTCACGTTCAGCGGCACGGTTTCAACCAGCTCAAGAATCGAACCCATCTTGGGCAAGCGCAGCACATAGGTTTCTGTGTGGTCGTGGCCTGTCACGTAGAGCAATCCGTCCGGCCCCCACGAGCCGCCAGAGATACTCATCGGTTCAGCGCGCTTGATGACTTCGGTAGGAAATATCCAGGCTTGCTCGATCTTCCACTTGTCATCCATTTTCACAAGCGTCGTCCAGTAACTGTTGCCGTAGGGCCGCTGGTTGGTGCCAAACACGCGGCTGTAGTTGCCAAACACCGCCCACCACGCGCCGTCGTGCCGGTCAATCCACGTGCATGAACCCAGCATGATGCCAAAGCTGTGCGTGCCGATGTGCTTCATCGTCGCCGCGTCGATGATCTCCACCGAGCTGGTCATCGGCTCTTGCGGATAGTTGGAATGGCTCGCGTAGATCTTGCCGTCGATCACCACGCCGCTGTCAAAGTGAATGATCGGCCCGTCTTTGGGCATCTCGAACTTGCCGACGAGCTGGCCGGTGTTTTTGTCGTACTTGCCAATCGCAAAGTTGGTGACCGGATAAAAGTGCTGCTTGTCCACCGCAACGCCCTGGTGCGCCTCGGGCGCGGGGAAGCGTTTGAGTTCGGTGAATTCGCGCACCGTCGGTTTGGCGGCCGGGGTGGCTTGCTGCGCCAACGCGGGCGCGGTGAATATGGCCACTGCAAATGCCAAGCTGAGTAGAGATCTCTTCAAGATGCCCCCGGAATAGTTGGTCAATGGACGGGCAAGGTTAAGCGCCGATTACGTCATCATGATGAACCTGGCTACCAATAGCTATACACAGTATTCATAAGGCTTTTCAGCCATTTTTGCTTGAAAAGGCGCATGGATATTGCGTAGTCTATGTATTCGACGAGCTTTTTTGAGTACTTAAGCGGCCCACTGCACCGGATCGACGCTTAAATCCGGGTGCCCGCCCAGCAGCTCCACCGCAAAATCCACAAACGCCCGCACGCGCGCGGGCAGCTGCCGGCGGCTCGGGTAGTGGATGAACAGCTGCAAGCCTTGCAGCGTATGTTCGGCTAAGAGCAGCTTGAGCCGACCGGCTTTGAGCGCATCCAGCGCCACGGGCTGCGGAAGCTGCGCGATGCCCAGCCCCGCCTCACACGCCGCAAGCAGGCTGCGGTAGTCGCTGCATACCAGGCGGCCCGCCAGCGGCCCGGCGATGGGCAACATGCGCGGCAGCATCGGCCCGGCGCCCGCACCGTTCTCGGCGCGCGCCTGCACCATGAACGGCGTGGGCTGCGGCCGGTCGGTAAAGTGCGCGGCCAGCAAACGGTGTTGCGCCAGCGCGTCCAGCGACGCCGGTGCGCCATGCTGCGCAAGATAGCCGGATGATGCGCACATCAAGAGGCGCAGCGGCCCAAGCGGGCGCGCCACAAACGCTTCGTCCTGCAGCGCGCCAACGCGAATGCCGACATCAAAGCGCCGGCCGATCAGCGGGTTGGCGTCTTCAGAGAGTTCCAGATCAAGATCAATCGCCGGGTAGCGCGCAAAAAACTGCGACAGCGCAGGGACCAGGTACAGATACGCCACTGGAGATACCGCCGTCACGCGCACGCGGCCGGTGGGCGCGCCGGCATCTTCTGTGGCTTGGCGGCAGGCCAGATCAAGCTCGGTGAGCGGCTGGCGGCACTGCGCCAGAAATACTTCACCCTCTGCGGTCAGGCTCAGTTGCCGCGTGCTGCGCGCCAGCAAGCGCACACCCAGTTGCTGCTCAAGCCGGCTGATGTTTTGGCTGACCGCCACTGCGGATATGCCCAGCGCGCGCCCGGCCTTGGCAAAACTGCCCAGCTCCGCGGTGCGCACAAAGTTCAAGATGCCGCGCAGACTTTCCATGTTTAGGCGCTATTCCAAAGTTTATCTTTGGAGTCTAAGAATCATTACGTCGATTGTCTAGCGTTAATAGGCTGCGTACAGTGCTGATACCGCATTGATCGGTTATCGATAAGCAACAAAACGAGAGGAAAGCAATGAAATACTTGTTACTGTGCCAGATCCAACCCGCGCAAATGGCTGACATTACCCCTGAGGCTGAGCAGCACATGATGGAAGCGATGATGGGCTACAACCAGCAGCTCATCGGCGCCGGCGCACTGGCCGCCGCCGGGCAACTGAATATGCCGCACGAGGCCATACTCGTCAGCGCTGCCAGCGGCGCGCTCACCCAAACGCGCGGCCCCGCGTTTACCGGGGATACGCAAGTTGGCGGCTACTACATCGTGGACGTTGCTTCAGAAGAGGACGCAATCGCCTGGGCCGCCAAATGCCCGCTGGCGCAGTTTGGTGCGCTTGAAGTGCGGCAGGTGGTGTTTTCGCCGCTGTAAGCCTGCGCTGCTGATTGCGCCTGCTGCGGCGTGCGCAATCCCTTCTTCTCAACCGATTAAATACCTTAAAGAGCCTTCTGAACATGACGACCCTGACCATGCCCCACATCACACTGCTGTTTGCCGCCTGCGCTGCGCTGTTTCAAGTGGCACTGACCGCGCTGGTGATCGCGCGCCGCGCAAACAAAGACATTCCTTTCATGGACGCAGGCGACGATGTACTGCTGCGCCGCATGCGCGCGCACGGCAACTTCACCGAAACCATGCCGATTGCGCTGCTACTGCTGGGCTTGCTTGAACTGCGCGGCTTTGGCAGCGCGTGGCTGTGGGCGTTTGGCGCGCTACTCATGCTGGGCCGCTTGGTACATGCCTATGGTCTGCTCACACCGGGCGTTCTTTGGGCACGGATTAGCGGCATGCTGACCACGCTGGCAGTCATCAGCGTGCAGGCAATCGTTTGCTTGTGGATGTTTGCTGCTTAGCGTGGTCGTACAAACACGGAGGCATTGTGGCGTGCGGGAGCTGGAATCTACGCACAATCAATGCCTCCGAATTCACGAGATTGACAGCAGCGTCTGCAACGCTCGCTCAACACACACGTCAGTGCTGTGGCCTACTGTGAACGATTGACCGCGTAATAGCTGCAACTTAAGCACAACCTCGTAATCCTGACAGTTCAACATCGACGCGGCTGTACCTCAAATGAGTCCTCCATTCCTCGGAGGACTTATGTCTGTTATTCAAGAAATCGAAACCCACGCCCTCTCCACTCCTCACGCAAGCGCAGCGCCCGCAACAGTTGTCGTAGAACCGTTGCTACTTAATGCCCTGGAGCGACGGGTTGAAGAGAAGTTCATCTCGCGACGCAATGAACTCTGGACCGACAAATTTTTTGTGCAAGGCCTCACGCCCGGACCAAATGCTGTGCGGCTGGACGGAAATGACTATCTCGGTCTTAGTGGCCACGAGCACATTATTCGCTCGCAAGCCCACGCGTTACAGCGCAACGGCGTGTCAATGATCCAGTCCAGCGTATTTCTGTCAGAGGAACATCCAGCACACGCATTCGAACAGCGCATCGCTAAATTTGTCGGAAAATCCAATGCGGTGCTGTGCCAGTCAGGCTATGCAGCAAACATCGGCTTGCTGCAGGCCATCGCAGACCAGAACACCCCCATCTATATGGATGCGTTGGCGCATGCGTCGCTTTGGCAAGGAGCCCTCATTGCAGGCGCGCCTACGCATATGTTCCGCCACAACGACGCCGAGCATCTGAGCAAACAGATCGAACGGCATGGACCCGGCATTGTGGTGGTGGATTCGGTCTACAGCACAACCGGCTCTGTCTGCCCCCTCGAAGCGATGGTGCAAGTGACGGAACAGCATGGCTGCATGATCGTGGTGGATGAATCGCATTCATTGGGTACGCATGGCCCGAGCGGACGCGGGCTTACGGTGGCGCTTGGTCTGCAAGACCGCGTGCATTTCATTACGGCAAGTTTGGCTAAAGCGTTCGCCGGCCGAGCAGGCTTTTTCACTGTTCCAAATCGCCTGCGTCACTATGTTTTGCCAGAGAGCTTTCCCAATGTTTTCAGCTCTTGTCTGCTGCCGCACGAGGTGATTGGCCTAGCCGCAACACTGGATGTAATTGAAACCGCCGACATGGCGCGCACGCGCCTGTTTGCACATACCTGTAGGCTGCGCGATGGGCTTGCGCAAGCGGGCTACCCAATTGGGCAGGGTACCGAACAGATTATTTCACTTGAAGCCGGGCCTGAACTTCAAACAATGCAGTTGCGTAATTGCCTTGAAGAGCGAGGGGTATTTAGCGCCATGTTCTGCGCGCCGGCGACCAGCAAAAACCGTTCGATGATGCGCCTCACAGTCTCAGCCGCGTTGACCGATGCTGAAGTCGATCATGTGGTCAAGGTTGCGCAGGACATCGCGCCAATAGTGCAGCCGCAACAGTGGCCGATTGCCAAGCGCTTGAGTAATCACAAAAACCGCGATTGACCCGCAGGCATTTGGCGAAACTGCGCGAAAGAAACGGCTTGCGGCAAGAGCACACTCTTTGCCGCAACCACCAGCGGATCCTGCAATAACGAGAACGCTGGGCGCGCGGCCACGCCGTCCTGCACGATGCCGGCCGGCAGCTCAGCAGCAAACAGGTGCGTACCCGCGCGCACCTGATCGGCAAGCGCTGCGGGATGGCCGGCTTCGGCCAACATTTCTGCGAGCTCGGCGAGTGACGCGGTAGTTTCCAGCTGCAGCCACTGCATCTGGCCGCTTGCTGTGATGCCCAGCACACCAAAAGGCTCGGGCAAAATGGCATGCTCCACCCAACCGGAAGACTTTGCCTGCGTATTGACTGCCGCCGCAAAGCCAGGATTGGCCAGCAACTGCTGCTGCGAAGACGAAAGCTTGAGCTGCAGCGCCTCGCCGGCCTGGCCCGCGCCTTCGCTGCGCAGCACGGACACCACGGTCGTCAAACGCTCAAGGCTATTGGGCGCATGCTTCGGAATAAAGTGGTCAATCAAGCCGCGGTTAAACGCGTCCACCGCAAGTTGCTCGTCAGCCTGGCCGGTGAGCAGCACGCGCTTGCCGGGCCAATGTTTGAGCTGCTCAAGCACCGCAAGGCCATTCATCGCCGGCATTTGAAAATCCACTACCAACACGGTGGCCAGCTCAAACCTGGCGTGGCTGGCGTACAGATGGCTTGCCAATCCCTCCAGCAGCGACCCCGGCGCCTCGCTCGTGGCGACCAGTTTGGCCATCGCCAATTTTTGGCTTTGCCAACGCGGGACTTGCGCAAGCAGATAGTCAATGCAGCGCTGCGGCTTTTGAAAATACTGGCAGACAAAATCATCCGGGACCGCGACCGAGAGTCCGTCCAAAAAATGGCGCTCATCATCCAAGAACGCGACGGTGCCTGGATACTCAAGCATGGAGATGTTCACGCACTTCGCTCCTTTCAGAACTGTCAATGGGCAGCGTCAGAGTGAATCGAGTGCCTGCGCCCTCTTGCGATTCCAGCGCAATGGTTCCGCCCGCGCGCTGGATCACCTGTTTGCAAAACATCAATCCAAGGCCGTGGCCGCTGGACTCATGGGTTGTAAAAAACGGCTCAAACACCCGCTCACGTACCGCCAGCGGCATGCCAATCCCGCGGTCGGCGAACACGAGTTTGCCGTGTTGGCCAGAGGTTGTGACCGTCACTGAAACATCGCCGAGCACCGGGTCGCGCTGTGTTGCCACTACGGCGCGCAGGGCGTTCTTGAGCAAATTTGTGATGACTTGCGCCGTCAACACTTTGGAGCCGCGAAACGTGTAGTCGGTAACCACCGACACTTCTACACACTGGGCGAGCGCTGCATCGGTAAACGGATATCCTGCAATCGCTTCCTGCACTACCTGGCCCATGCGCACGGACTCGCGCGCGCCTGTGGCGACAAGCAAGCTGGAATTACTGATCTGCGTATCGATCTGATGGTTCATCAGCCGCACCAGCTGCGTAATCTTCTCCACCTGCGGCTGCATGGCCGCCAAGCCGGAGACTGCAGCCGCGGCGTCCTTTGATTGCGCGAGACCAGAGAGTCTTTGATTCAAGGCTTGCCCGATCAATGACAAAGTAGCCAGTGGCGTGCGCAGTTCATGTGCCATGATGGCCATGGTCGACAGCATGGAAAGCAGGCGCTGCCGGCGCGTGTTTGCAGCAGACAAGCCAAGCACGATACCGGACGCCCAAGAAAACAAATGCACTGGCCAGGTTGGTGCCAATGCCTGCAAAACTGCGGCCTCGGAGGCAAACTGCGACCATAGAAACATGTTGATGAGCAGGCCCACTGCAACGCCGACGGTTGCAAGGCGCCAATCCGTCACGTAGTAGTAAAAGAAAATCATCGCCGTGACAGAGGCAAGCCACACCGCATCGCCGCCGTTGGCAAAATACATCCACCAAAAGAAAAACGGCAGGTTTACAAACGTGTTGAGTGAGAACACGCGCGCCGCCGTGCGGGAGAATGGCCGGTTGCACACCGCGGGCAAGAGCAGCGGCACGCCAAACAACATCATGAGCAGCCGCAGGCCCAGATTTTCATAGGGCTCTGGAATGACGAAGGTCCAAATGATGTAATACAGCGGATGGCCAACCAGGGTAATGGCGCCTACGATCTGTATTCGCAACTTGGATGGGCTGATGATCGGTTCGAGCGGCGCGTGTAGCACTGCTTTTCTTGCACCTTGCGCGATCGCGCGTATTCGGGCGCCGAAGCTGAAATTGGATAGAGGCATCACCGTGGTTGCAGTGCGCGCGATCATGTGATTTGCGCAAAACGTGTTTGCATACAGAGGCCTCAGTATCACATATCTCCATGCAATCAAGCGATGCAATAGCTGACAGGTGCGTATGGAGCGGTTTGCCGCCGCAGGTGACGCAAGCGCTTGCGCAAGCGGCGCACGCACGCGTTGCGGTCGTTCGGATTCCGTTGCAGGAAGCCGGCGGCAGCCACCATTGGCTTGCGTCGCACTGGCCGGAAGATGTGCGGGCAGTTGCTGCAGCAGCAATTGGCCAGCCACTGCTCTTTCCTGCGCTGTGGCCCGGCGGCGATGCGGCGCTGACGGCGCGTTTTTTGGTCGATACCGGGCACACAACCACGCGTAGCGGCCGCTTTCTGCGCGCGTGCCAGCATCTGCAACTGGCCTGCTGCGTGCGCGTGGCGATTCCGCTGCCGCTGGACGTGGCCTTGGAGTGCCTTTTGTATTTTGGCGATGCGAAATCGCAGTGGGCTACCGATGCGGCCTGCGGCGCGGCAGTGCTGGAGTGGCTGCCGCTTTTTCGCGGTGCGATGCGCACGCAGTCCAAGCTGCTCACGCCGCGCGAAGTGGAATGTCTGCGCATGGCCTTTGCGGGACTGACCGCAGGTGAAGTAGCAAGCCGCCTTGACTGTTCTGATCGAACCGTCAATTTTCACTACGCCAACCTGATGACCAAACTGGGCGTGAAAAACAAGCTTGCTGCTGCTTTGCTCGCGAGCTGGTTGGGGTTGATTTAAAGTGCTTCTACGCAGTATCCATGCGGGTTTTGAGCCAAAAATATCTCAAAACCCGCATGGATATTGCGTATTGTGCTTTTAGAATGCTGCAAAAGGATAGATTTACCTAACCGCGCACATCCGCCACCGGCTCTGCGCCAAAGTCTGCGCGGTTCAGATAGGCAATGACTTTTTCGGCGGCCTGCGGCGGCGTCATCAACTGGCCTTCTGCCTTCATTTTCACGAAGCGCTCGCGATTGGGAAACTGCGCGGGGTCGCTGCCGCGCAGTTGCACTTGCATGTCGGTATCAATCACGCCGGGTGCGAGCGAAACGATTTTTGCGCCGTTCTTCTCCGCCGCCTGCTCCAGTGCCACCGCACGCGAATAGTGGTCCAGCCCGGCCTTGGCGGCGCAGTAGCTTGAGCTGCCGGCCAGCGCAAAGCGGCCCAGGCCGGATGAAATGTTGAGCACTTTGCGCGCGCCCGGCCAGCCTGCCGTTGCGCGCAAAAACACGGCGGTGAGCAGCATCGGCGCTTCAAGCCCGACGCGCAGCGCAGCACTGACATCTGCACCGTTTGCAGCGGCCAGCGGCCCCGGCGGCGCAAGCAGTGCAGCGTTGTTGATCAGGGTCACGCTGGCAAAGCGCTTGCCGTCTTGCGCGTGCAGCCAGTCCTCCAGCTGCTGCGCGGCAGTGTGTGGTTCGGTGAGATCAAGCGTCCACTGCTCACAGGTAGCGCCTTGCTCTTGGGCAAGCGCATCCAGCACGCTGCTGCGCTTGCGCGAAATGGCCAGCAACACGTGCTTCTCGCGCAGCAGTTGCTGCGCAATCGCTTCGCCCATGCCGCGCGATGCGCCGGTGATGATGGTGAGGTGTGCAGTCATCGTGTCATCCAGTGTTTGATGTGTGCATGCTACCCGCGGATCAAGATTTTTCGCGCAGCCCAAACGCCAAGGCCAGCAGCCCAGCCAGCGCCACCGCCGCCATCAGCACCGGAAAGCCCAGCACGGGCGAAAGCTGCAGCGCAAAGCCGCCCACCACGGGCGCAACCATGCCGCCGGCGGTATACGCCATCACCAGCACGGCGGTGGCGTTCATGAGCTGCGTGTTTTGATGGCGATGGCCGATTTCAATCATCGACAGCGTATACAGCGCCCCGCCCGCGCCGCCCCACACAAACGCAATCAACCATGCAAGCCAGGTGGTTTCGCGCGCCAGCGGCAACAGCAGCGTGCCCGCGAGCGTGACCCATGCGCACGTCAAGAACACGGCGCGGCGCGGAAAGCGGTCGGCCGCCTCGCCAATCGGAATCATCATCAGCGATGAGCCCAGACCGCTCGCACTCACCAGGAGCGTGGCCGCGGCAACGCCAAAGCCTAAAGCCAAACCCCAGACCGGCAGCAGGCCGGTAATGCCGGACTCAAAAAACCCGCCGACAAAACCCGCGATCATCACTACCGGCGCAGACTTCAGCGCCAGCCACACGCCGGAAAAACCCAAATGCCGCGCGTCGCCGCTTTTTTCATGGGGCAGATGCGGCACCAAAAACGACAGCGCAAAGCCCAGGATCACCAGCGCCAGCGCAATCAAAAACGGTGCGCGGCCGGCCGTGCCCGTGAGCGCGAGCAGCGCCGGGCCGAGCACGAACGTAGCGCCGATCATGGTCTCGAACAGCCCCACAATCCGGCCACGCCGCGCTGCGGGTGCAAGCTCCGCCACCGTGGCTTCGGCCACAATCCAGCGCAGCGCGCTGGCCATGCCGCTGATCAGATACAGCGCGCTCCACAGCAGCAGCGAATTCGTCAGCACAATACCCGTCATGCACACCGCCGGAATCGCGGCAGACACAATCAGCGCGCCGCGTTTGCCCAGCCGCTCTACCCACGCGGCGGTAAACGGCGTGGCCGCACAAATGCCAAACCAGCCGGCGGCAGAGAACAAACCCACCAGCCCCGCTTCAACGCCGCGCTGCGTGAGGGTGACCACCAAGAGCGGCACCAGCATGAAGTAGCCAGTCAGCTCGATGAAGGTGGAGCCGAACACCGCCGCGAGGCCGCGACGGCGCAGCGCGGGCGGTAAAGCCGCGGCTTGCGTTGCACTGTCGGGGTTAGGCTGTCGGCTGGCGTCCATGGCGGTGGCAGCACGCTCAAGGGCGCGCGTGTAGAAAATTCTCTTAATTAATAGGTGGATTGATTACGCGCAAGCATCGTACCTGCGCGTTGCTTGCCGCTTGGTTCACTGCATGTATTTGTCCCAATAGCCATCCACCGGTTCAATCTGTTCAACCACGTCAATCATTGTTCCGGCCGGGTCTTGGCAGGTGAACCGCAATTGGCCCCACTCTTCTTTGGTCAGCGGGTAGATGATTTTGGCGCCGCTTTTCGCAAGCGCGGCATGCGCGGCGCTGGCATCTTCTACCTGCACGGTGAGGATCATGCCTTTGCCCTCAAACGGCTCTGGTCCAGGCGGGCGCGTGGGGTGGTTGGGCGCCATGAACGCGATGCTAAAGGCCGGCTGCTCGCCCTGCGCGGGGCGCTGCAAATACACAAACCAGTTGGCCTCAAAGCCCACCTGGGCGCCGAAGTGCTGCACGTAAAAATCGCGGCAGGCGGTCATGGCGGGCGTAGTAATGAGCGGATAGTGATCAACGATCTTCATAGCAAAAACTCCGGTTGACGTTGCGGTCGTGAAAATACATACTGTCTGTATGCGTAACCTCAGATTAGGATACATACTGTCTGTATGTCAAGAAACCCGTCCTCCGCAATAACCCCGAGTCCGGTGAAAGAAACTGCCAAGGTGGCAGGAGCGCCGCGCTCTAAGGCGGCGCAATCGGCGCAATCCGTTCAGGCGCTGCTGGCCAGCGCGCGCACGCTGTTTGAAACCGCGGGTTATGCAGGCACCTCCACCGAGGCGCTGCTGGCGCAGACCGGGCTGACACGCGGTGCGCTCTATCACCACTTTCGCGACAAAAAAGACTTGTTTGCCGCCGTGGTGGAGCAGATGCACCAAGAGCTGGCCGCTGCCATTGATGCCGCCACCCTTAACGTGACTGACGCTGCCGACGCACTGCGCAAAGGCTCGCATGCGTGGCTGCGCGCGATTGCGCAGCCCACCTACGCGCAAGTGCTGTTGATCGATGCGAGCGCCGTGCTGGGCACGCTGGACTGGCACGCCGCGGATGCACGCCACGGGTTTGCACAACTACTTGAAGGCGTGCGCGCGCTGGAAGGTGAAAGCGGCGCCAAAACCACCGCACGCACGGAGGCGCTGGCGGTGGCGCTCAACGGCGCGCTAAATGAACTGGCGCGCTGGGTAGCTGAAGACCGCACACGCTTGAACGCGGCGCTAAAAACGATTGATCGCTTACTGGACGCTGTGGCGGCGGACGCGTAGCGATTAAACGCCGCCGCTAAACCGGCCGGCCTTCCAGCGGATAAAGAACAACCACCTCACCGTCTTCCACCTCGCCATTGGGAACAAACCCGAGCGACAAGTAAAACGGCCCCGGGCCGCCGGGCTCGGGCACATACGAGGTGTAGAAATAGTGAATGCCGGGACGGCTCTTTACATACGCGAGCACGAGGTGCATCACCTCTTTGCCGATGCCTTTGCGCTGATACCGCTGATCGATCATCAACCGCCACAGGCCAATGTTGGGTTCGGGTGGAGGGGTTTTCTTGAGCGTTTCATCCGAGAGCATGACAAAGCCCACCAGTTCATCGTCTGCATAGATCGCGCGGTACCAGGCTTCGTCGCTAAACAGCGCTTCGGACAGTGAAACCGCGTTGCTGGCCACAAAGCTTTCCTGACCCGGCGCCACCGCCAATTTGGTGACGGCGCGGACGGTGTCGCTCGTGATTTCGCGCAGGGTGATGTGCATGGCGCTACGGTAGCGGATGCGCTCGCGAGCGCATTGGACAAATGCGGCATTGTGTAAGCGGTTTGACAGAAAAAACAGCTCCTTAAAGCGGCTCTACGCAATATCCATGCGCTTTTTCAGCCATTTTTGCCTGAAAAAGCCCATGGATATTGCGTAGAGGCATATTCAGCGGCGATATTCAGCACAGCTAAGCCACAAGTAGTCAGCTTGGCGGCGCGGCATTGCGCGCTGCCGCGCTTGGTCTGCGTTGACGAAATCTCAAAAGTTGCAGTTTTGTGCGGTCAGGGGGCGACATTCCAAGACAAGGTGCTAGACCTGCCACACGCAACCACAAATAATTCGTGAAAACACCAATGTCTTGGACAAACCCTATGCCTGCACAGCCCTACATCGACAACATTGGCGCCATCAGCGGTGTGCGCGGGTGCGCGCTGGTAGAAATTGCATCAGGCATGGTGTGGCATACCGCGGGTAGCTTTCCCGAATTGGAACGCATGGGCGAGACCGCCAGCGAATACTGGCGCCTGCACGACCGCCTGGCCCATAACCTCGCCAGCCTGGGCGCGCCAGCGGTGGGTCTGTTTGCCTTTGCGCGCGGCATGCTGGCGCTTGAGCCATGCAGCCAAAAACTGGGCGTGCTGCTGGTAGCGGTGGTCGATCAAGGGCAGATGGATTGGGCGGCGTGGCGCGAGCACACCGACAAACTCAAAGCGCATTTGGAGAGCCGCGCTTTTTAGCGGACAGAACAAGGCAACTGGTTTCCGCGGCTAGGATGCGCGGGGTACGGAAATCACATTTAACTTCGCGCATAGATATTCAAGGGGATAGTCATGGCAACAATCAAACAAGTAATGGAAGAACTGCTCACTGTAGACGGCGCGCTCTGTGCCGCGGTCGTTGATTCCAGCAGCGGCATGATGCTGGGTTCAGCGGGCGGCGGTGTAGACCTTGAAGTGGCCGCCGCCGGCAACACTGAAGTGGTGCGCGCCAAACTGAAGACCATGCGCGGCCTGGGCCTGAACGACGTGATCGAAGATATGCTGATCACGCTGGGCAAGCATTACCACATCATCCGCCCGATGGCGCGCAAAGAAGGTGTGTTTATCTACTTTGTGCTGGACCGCGCCAAGTCCAATCTGGCACTGGCCCGCCGTAAAGTGCAAGACGTGGAAAAAGAACTGACGCTGTAACGCGTGCGCGCAAAGCGCTATGAAAAAAGCCCGGTACTTGCCGGGCTTTTTTATGTTGCATCCGCCTGCGCCAGCGCGTCTTTCCATTGCCCGGCCAGGTACTGCACCATGCCCATATTCAGGTCTGCATCGCGCAGCACCACCCGCACCCAGAGATCGCCGCCACTGCCCGGTACGCTCAGCAGCGCCAGCCATTCAAACGTGCCCCCGCCATGGCTGCAGGTGAACTCCAGCGGCGCACCGGGCGCCTGTTGGCTACGCATATGTGCCAGGGCCTGCAGCAGATCGGCCGGCGCCTGCTCGGGCGTGCTGGCCGCCACCAGATGGTGATTGTCCTGCGACCAAGCGGCCCACGACTGCACCGCGCCCTGGCTTGAAAAAATGCGCTGCAGCGTTTGCGCAAGCGCGGGCGGTGATGCTGGCGCAGGCGTAGTTACGGCAACCGGCTTGACTGCAACCACCGGCTGCGCAGCGATCGCAGGGGCAGCGCCAACCTTGCCGGGCGCGGCGCGCGGCGAAAAAACCGTCTCGGCCGATGCCGCGGATACCGCCCATTCATGCTGCACAAAAAAGCGCTCGGCCGCGGCGCGGATCTCGTCCCACACCGCGCTGGGCTCGGCCAGATGCGAAAACACCACTTGCGCTGTAAAGCCCTGCTCCTGCGCATACGCGCGAAAACGCTCAGCGCTGAGTGTCGACTTAGGCGTAAAAACGCCGATGACCACGGGCTGGATACTGCGCATGCTGGCGGTGGCCAGAATTTTTTGCGCAAAGGCCAGCGTTTCGGCCGGCGAGGCGCTGCGAAACAGCATCGCCAACACCTGCGTCTGCTGGTTCAGCAGCTCAAACAAAGACGATTGCACCATCCAACCGCTGATACAACTAAGCCGCATGTGGGTGCCCTTGCGCAGGGGAATGTCCACGTACTCGCACAGGGCCGCCTCGTCGGGCACCGCCGGCGCGTTGAACCAGGTGCGGCTGATGCGCTTGATCTGCGCGGTATCTGCCACATGCCGCACCAAGGCAGAGGGCCAGATGGAGTTGGTCGCCACGACGCACACGCGCGTATACCTGAACGGCCCTGCCTCGCGCTGGTTGTTGGGCGCATCAGCCGGCTTAACCAGGCCGCGCACCAGATCGGCGGCGCTCCAACCGCCGCTGCGCGAGCGCAGCACCACCGCGTCGGCGCGGGCGCGCACGTCTTCTGCGGTCTCGGTGCGCTTGGCCACACAGACCATCCAGTCATCAGCCAACACTGGCTCGTGGGCATCAAACAGCAGCACGTGGTAGTCACTGTGGCGCGGATCGCGCTGCAAGCGTTCGTTGAGCGTTTGCAGCGCCGGCAGCGGGCCTTCCAGCCATTGCATGAAAAACCCGCCCATGTAGATCAACGCGCCGCGGATGTGATGCGCCGTGTTGTGCTTGCACGCCTGTGCCTCGATCTGCACCAGCTCGCGCATGATGTCGCCCTGCACCTGCGAGCGGCTGATGTACACCAGTGTGTGCGAGGCGTTGCCGGCAGTTTGATCGCGTGAGTCGGGCACGGTTGTGATGAGGTACGTATAAGGCAAATTGGCCGCGTGCAATGCGCGGCACGATCGTCAAGGTTTCGACTTTACATGGCAATCGCTCGCATGCATGTACTCGATTGTTGGGGTTGGTCAGCAAAAACATCTGCTCTACGCAATATCCATGCGGGTTTTGGAGCAAAAATGCCTGAAAACGCTCATGGATAAAGCGTGTCCTCGCGTTTGCGCCAAGCTAAAACGCGCCCAGATACTGCGTATCGATCAACACCTTTGTGCGTTGAAGCGCATACGGCACCCACGCAGGCTACAGCGCACCGTGCCTTACACTGATACGTATGACCTTCGCTCCCCTGCAAAACGACACCTTCCTCAAAGCGCTCAAGCGCCAGCCCACCGAATACACACCTGTCTGGCTGATGCGCCAAGCGGGCCGCTACTTGCCGGAGTATCGCGATACGCGTGCGAAGGCCGGCAGCTTCATGGGGCTGGCGATGAACCCGCAGTATTGCTGCGACGTGACGATTCAGCCGTTGGACCGCTACGCACTGGATGCCGCAATTTTGTTCAGCGACATTCTCACCGTGCCCGACGCCATGGGCCTGGGTTTGAGCTTCGAACAAGGCGAAGGGCCGCGCTTTGCGCATCCGCTGCGCGATGAAGCCGCGGTACACAAACTCGCCGTGCCGGACATGGCCAAGCTGCAGTATGTGTTTGACGCGGTGAATCTGATCCGCAAAGAACTCAAGGGCCGTGTGCCGTTGATCGGCTTTTCCGGCAGCCCGTTCACACTCGCGTGCTACATGATCGAAGGCAAGGGTAGCGACGATTACCGGCTGATCAAAACCATGATGTATCAGCGGCCGGACTTGCTGCACAAGATCCTGGACATCAACGCGCAGGCCGTGGCACTGTATTTGAAAGAGCAGATCAAGGCCGGCGCGCAGGCGGTGATGGTGTTTGACAGCTGGGGCGGTGTGCTGGCCGACGGCGCGTTTCAAAAATTTAGTCTCGCCTATTCCAAACGCGTGATCGACGCGCTCAATACCGACCCGGCCACGATGGCTACACCCAAGATTGTGTTCACCAAGGGCGGCGGGCCGTGGATTGAAGAGGTGGCCGCCATCGGCGCAGACTGCGTGGGCTGCGACTGGACGGTGAATCTAGGCCAAGCCCGCGCGCGCGTGCAAGACCGCGTGGCGCTGCAAGGCAATATCGACCCGATGGTGCTGATGGCCGACCCGCCGCAGATCGAGGCAGAAGTCGCGCGTGTGTTGGAAAGTTTTGGCCCACCCGGCAAGCAGTCCGGCCATGTCTTCAATTTGGGCCACGGCATCAGCCAGTTCACGCCGCCGGACAATGTGAAGGTGCTAGTGGACGCGGTGCACGCCTACAGCCGGAAGCTGCGCGCACGTGGCTGATGCGGGCTTGGTTGCAGTAGTGGCCGGTGCCACCGGCCTGACCGGCCGCGCACTGGTGGCGCAGCTGCGCGCAGACACGCGCTACGCCAAGACCATCGCGCTCACGCGCAAAGCCGGTAGCGTGGCCGCAGATGCACGCGTGCAAGAGTGTGTAGTGGATTATGACGCGCTGGCCGCATCGCCCACTTTGCCTGCCGGCCATCTTGACCACGCATTTTGCTGCTTGGGCACCACCATCAAAGTGGCGGGCTCACAGGCAGCGTTTCGCAAAGTGGATTTTGACGCGGTACTGGCATTTGCACGCGCAGCCAAAGCCAGCGGCGCGCGGCATTTGAGTGTGATCAGCGCGCTCGGTGCAAGCGCAAGCTCCAGCGTGTTTTACAACCGCGTCAAGGGTGAGATGGAGCAGGCCGTTGCGCAACTGGGCTTTGTGAGTGTGCACTTGCTGCAGCCTTCGCTGTTGCTGGGTGAGCGGTCTGAACTGCGGGCTGGCGAGCGCGCGGGCATCCTTGCGGCCAACGTGATCGCGCCGCTGCTGCTTGGCCCGGTGCGCAAGTACCGGCCAATTCATGTGGAGGTGGTTGCGCGCGCGATGCGGGCAGGCGCGGCGCAAGAACAGCCAGGCTTGCGGGTCTCTGAGTCCGACCAAATTGCGGTGCTTGGCGCGGCTTAGCAGCAAACTTTCTTTACCCAGCGCGCTTGACTTATGCACATTTTTTGGCTCCCCCAGTATCCATGCGGGTTTTGGGAAACTAGCGCAGTTAGAGCGAGAAGTTGTGTAGCAAGTGCTTGATTATTAAAGAGTATTTCCCTGACTGGTTTCTGCGCACCCGCAAAAACCCGTTGCGAAAGAACGACTTAACCGATTTGTCACGTAGTTGCCCACAAAGATATCCACAGCTTTTGTGGACTACTCGAAAAGCGCTTTTGGCAAAGCGCGTTAGACCACAAACTTAAAGTAGTTTCTATGGCGTGAAACATGCAAAGCCCGATCAATACCGCCATAGCCGTCAATCTGCCCGGTGCAGACAGTTTTGATTTTCATGCGCAAACCGCACTAGCACCCGGGCAACTTGCCGTCGTGCCCTGGGGCAACGGCAAGCGCATGGGCGTGGTGCTGCAAGCCCCTGCGGCGCCGCAGATTGAGGCCGCGCGCATCAAGCCAATTACAGGCGCGGTGACCGAATGGCCTGCCCTGCCCGCACCCGTGTTGGCGCTGGCACGCTTTGCGGCGGAGTATTACCAGCGCGGCCTGGGTGAAGTGCTGCTCTCTGCCATTCCCGAGCCGCTCACGCGCGCGGCGGATTACGCGATTGACGATGGAACCGCGCGCTTTGCCAAACTCAAACGCGTCAAGCGCGCGCAAAGCCAAAGCACCCGCGCGGCGGCCGGCGACGCGCTCACGCTCAACGCGGAGCAAGCGCAGGTGCTCGCGCGCATCAGCGCCACCACTAGTTACGCGCCGCATCTGCTGTTTGGTGTAACTGGCAGCGGCAAGACCGAGGTGTATCTGCACGCGGTAGCGCAAACGCTGGCGCGCGGCAAAACCGTGCTGCTGCTGGTGCCGGAAATCGCCCTCACTGAAGGGCTGTGGGCGCAGGTGTTTGCGCGCTTCCCGGACGTGCCTATCGCACTCATGACCAGTGCGCTGTCCGACGGAGAACGCGCCATCGGCTGGCTGGATGCGCTCAAAGGCGAAGCAACAATTGTGATCGGCACACGCTCAGCCGTGTTTGCGCCGCTGGCGAACGTGGGGCTGATCATCGTCGATGAGGAGCACGACGCGAGCTACAAGCAAAGCGAAGGCGCGCGCTGGCACGGCCGCGATCTGGCGGTGATGCGCGCGCGGCTGGAAGATTGCCCCATTGTGCTGGGCAGCGCCACGCCCAGCCTGGAAAGTTGGGCCAACGCGCAGGCCGGCCGCTACAGCTTGCTGCGGCTGGCGCAGCGCGCCAATACCGCCGCGCGCTTGCCACGCATTGAACTGGTGGAGCCAAGCAAGGCCGCCAATTTGGCAGGCGTATCCGAGCGTTTGTTTGCAGCGCTGCAAGCACGCCTTGCCGCAGGCGAACAAAGCCTAGTGTTTCTGAACCGCCGCGGTTACGCGCCGGTGCTGGCCTGCGACGCCTGCGACTGGATGGCCGACTGCGACAACTGCTCCGCCCACTTTGCGCTGCACCGCGCGCGCAGCAAATCTGGCTATCAACTCATCTGCCATCATTGCAGCGCGCACCGCGCCGTGCCGCTGCGCTGCCCGCAGTGCGGCAATGCAGACCTGTTACCCAAGGGCCGCGGCACGCAAAAGCTGGAAGACGCGCTCGCGCAAGCGCTGCCGCAAGCGCGCATTGTGCGTATGGATGCAGACACCACGCGCCGCCGCGGCGCAGGCGCGCAAATGCTGCAAGACATGGATGCCGGCAGCACAGACATCCTCGTCGGCACGCAAATGACCGCCAAAGGCCACGACTTTGCGCGGCTCACGCTGGTGGGCGTGCTGGGCGCAGATCAATCACTGGGCAGCCCGGATTTTCGTTCTGAAGAGCGGCTATTCGCCCTGCTCATGCAAGTGGCAGGCCGCGCCGGCCGCGCCGACAAACCCGGCGAAGTGCTGATTGAAACCAAACGCCCGCGCCACATGCTATTTGACGCGCTCAAACAGCAAGACTACGAAGCCGTAGCCACGCGCCTGCTGCAAGAGCGCGAAGACCTCGGCCTGCCGCCCTACGTAAGCTTTGCCTTGATGCGCGCCAGCGCCAAGAGCGATGCGATCGCGCAGAGTTTCTTGAAAGACGCCCGCGCGCTCGGCCTTGAGCGCGGCGTAACGCTCTACCACCCCATGCCACAAGCCGTACCCCGCGTCGCCAATCAAAGCCGCTGGCAACTGCTGGCCGAAGCGCCCAGCCGCGCGCAGATGCAAACTTTTTTGAAAGACTGGCTCGTCAAAGTCAACGCGCTCAAAAGCAGTAACGTGCGCTGGCATATCGATGTGGATCCACTGGAGCTATGAGCACGCCGCAGCGCATTCAACTCATCGGCGGCAGCGGCTCGGGCAAGAGCACGATTGCGCAGCAACTCGCGCAGCGCCTGAACGCGGTCTATTGCGATCTGGACGATCTGCACTGGGATCCGCAGTGGATTGAAGTGCCTAACGACGTGATGTTCGCGCGCCTGGCGCCGGTTGCCGCGCAAGAGCGCTGGATCATCGCCGGCAACTACCCGCAGACGTGGCCGATGCTCTGGCCTAGGCTCGACCTGCTGATCTGGCTTGACCTGCCGCTGCACGTGAAAGTGTGGCGCACCCTACGCCGCACCTTCAAGCGCGCGTGGCGGCGCGAACCCTGCTGCAACGGCAACTACGAAAGCTTGGTACGCCTATTCACCCGCGATTCAGTCGTGCTCTATCTGATCCAAACCCATGCGCAGCGGCAGCGTGAATACACCGCGCAGATGAATCGCCGCGACCGGCCGCCGTTTACTTTTGTGCGGCTGCGCACACAGCGCGAAGTCAGTGCTTTTGTAGAGAAATTAACCGATAAATAAGTGCTTTACGCAATATCCATGCGGGTTTTAAGGCGTTTCTTCCTCAAAACCCGCATGGATATTGCGTAGTCTAGTGTGTAGTTTCGGTCTTCACATGCCAAGCGGCATCACGCTGCTCAATCACAAATCGCACCGGCAAGAACTGCGCAATTGTCTGCGCATTGGTGCGTGTGTGCTGCGTGATTTCATTGGCTACGAATTCGCCCGCGTTATTGTCTCTAGCGGCCAGCGCTTGCAGCAGCATGAGTTGATCAGCCAAATGCGGCCCCACCGGCGCGTGCGATTTTTGATAATCACGCAGCTCGCTCACCAACCGTTTGGCCACTTCGTCTGAACTCACCGCTTTCTCGCCAAACTGCGTGAACACTTCTGTCACGTGTTCATACGCGAGCGTGGCGATCAGCGCGTTGCCCGGCCCTTCGTTCTGGCGCGTGCCGCCGTGACGCAGTTGGTCACCGCTCCAGCCCATCGCCGCGCCCAGCACCTCTAGCTCGCGCGCGGGCACGCTGCGCGGCAGGCCGGGCGCGAGCGCTTCTGCGTACGCGTCAACAGGCGCGCCGCGCTGCGTGAGTGTGATGGGTTTGAGCTGCGCGGCCGGATAAATCACCGCTGTCATCTCACCCCCGCCCGCCGGATAAAACCCGTGGCGGCGCAAGCTGAGCTGCAGATCCGCACCCGCGCGGCGCACCAGCGGTGCAAACGCCTGCTGCAGAAAATGAAACGGCGGCGCCATTGGGTTATGCGTGCCGCCCGCTAAATGAATCGTGCTGGCTGCATCGGCCAGCAGCAGCGGCGGCAACACCGTTTGCAGCACCAGCGTGCAAGACCCCGCGCTACCCACCGCAAAACTGTACTCGCCCGCCTTCACTTTGCCCGACGCAAACACCAGTTGCTGCGAATTCAATTCCGCACCTTCCACCTGCGCACCACACACCGCCTGCGCCGCCTGCACGCAGGTGAGATGCTGCCGCATCAGCCCCGGCTTGGGCCGCTTCGCGCGAATGCTGTGCATGCGAAACGGCTTGCCCGTCACCATCGACAAGGCCAGCGAAGTCCGCAAAATTTGTCCACCGCCTTCTCCGGCGGAACCGTCGATTTCAATCACTTTTTTCTTCTCTTCGCCGAGTTACTTTTTTCTTTCCTCGTTCGAGCTTCTTTTGGTACTCCATCCATCCGCTGTGAAAACCTTGGTCAGCACGACTAGCCCAAGTTTCAAAAAGACTACCCAGGACTAAAGAGTCGACACTCGGAACAAGATGTAGGACTGCTTTGCCCGTCCGTACTAGAGATGACACCGTTAGGACTCCCGGCTCAGTAAGCCCTGCATTGCTAGGTCCAGCAAGAAGAATCTTGCCTTGGCTTTGATCATCCAAACCAAGCCTAAACATCACACCTTTTGCACTGGCATGAACGTTTTGGCTAGCAAATTTGTAGTACGGTCTCAAATATTCGTAGCCAGTGAACTCTTCCAGATCAAAGAAAGTAATCCTCCCGCTCTTAGCAAGCAGCTTTGCGGCCCAACCATAGTCTTTGGCAAAGCTTTCACCATTTGCAGCAATGGCTTTGTTTCGCTCTTTCGTGATCCGAGCCATTGCTTGACTAGATAGCTTTCTTTCACCAAGTGCGGCAGCGTGCGTTTGATATTGCAAAGCAGCGTGATAGTTCTCGACTGCGACATGAGAACGATAGAGCTGCGAAACGCCAGCTTCGCTATGAGCAAGTACATCGGCCACTGTTGCAACTTCGTGCAATGAGCGCCAGCGTGCTATTGCGCCATCTGCGAATCCGTTAAGTAGCAAGTGATATATCTCACTTGAAATCTGAATAGAGCGCGCATGAAGCTGAGCTACAACGTCGATTCGAATTCTTTCCGCCTCAGAACGACTTCTTCTCAACGCCAGTTTTATTGACGCTTCAAGTTCAATCGACATATTGATTAGCTCAAGCAAGCGGTCAAGGCCTGCATTCCAGTTCCGAGCATTGCTTCGTAGGAATTGGCCGTGATCTCTCTTCCACTCGCGAAGCGAATCTCGCGAGCGCTGGCGCAAACCCTTGGCAAGAACTTTGGCTAAATCACTCGCTATAGCGGGCAGGTCCTGAGCGAGGCGCTCTAGTTTTTCTTTACCTTCGCCATGGGACGGAGAAAGCCCCATCTCCGTCAGCTTATCCGCTATCAGCGATTCAAAGATTTTTTGTATTCCTAGCATTTATTGGCCGCTTGGCTATCCCTTCAAACACACAACCTACCTCAACATATAAACCACTTCCACCAAATCCCTCTGCGCTCCCATCATCGCATCAATACCCTTGTACGCCATCGGAATTTCATCGATCACATCAGCGTCTTTGCTTGATACAAACTTGTCCGACGCTTTGCGCTGCGTATGCATCAGTGCCCAGATTCCGGTTAGTCCTTTTCGCAGTACCAGCGAGCATTTTTCGCAATCATGCTGTGGGGGCTGTTACATAGGGCTGCGAGCAGGCTTCTCCTCTGCGGAAAATCCATTCGATTTGCCAGCACTACAAAGGCGCGCCAAGCTATGTTTTTGTCTGTACTGTGCAGGGCTTGCGATATCGGTTCTTTGAGTTCTGATGCCGGCAGTCTTAACACTGGGCGCAACCAGTTTGAGAGATGTTTGCTGTCATTGAGATATGCAGGAATCAGCCAAAACGCGTCCGCGCGGCCAACAGAATGTGCGATTGCCCTACTCGCGGCTTCGCCCAGGTGGTACTCCCAGCTTCTGTAGGCTGCGTTCTCAGCTTCTTTAATCCAATTCCGCAAGCGTTGTATGTTCGCGCTACCTCCCCAACTTCCCAGTACGCCTACTGCCGTCGTACGAATACCCCACCATTTGCTGCTCAACGCGTTTTCAACTTCCAACTGAGCGCTTTCATCGGGCGCATGGTTGCTCAAGGCGCGTAGACGTGCCGTCCATTCCCGCAGCAAATCCGCATTGTTCAGCGCGAACTCACGCCGCGTTTTCCGACACCGTAAGCAGCGCACGGCCTGGCTGTCGATGTTTCCTTTGGCAATCTCATACCACCACTTTTGCTGTGCCGCGGTCCAAACGCCGTTTGTGCCGCAATCCTTGCACGTAAACGCGCGGTCTTCGTAGAACTTTGGCAGCAGGTTGTAAGTGCTGTTGTGCGCGAGCTGAGCCGGATCGGCGCTTATTCGGCTCGTGGAACCTGAAGAAGCAGCGAACCGCACATCATTTATTTTTGATTGAAACCATGTAGCCGCCCGCTCCTGCCGGCGCTGCATGATTTCTTTTCGGCGTTTTTTGTTGCTTTTCATTTTCCAGTTTTTTTGCTAGCCCTTCACGCACACCACCTGCTTCAACGTATAAACCACCTCCACCAAATCCTTCTGCGCTTCCATCACCGCATCAATGTCCTTGTACGCCATCGGAATTTCATCGATCACGTCGGCGTCTTTACGGCATTCCACGCCGGCGGTGGCTTTGATTTGGTCTTCGATGGTGAACAGTTTTTTGGCTTTGGTGCGGCTCATGGTACGGCCGGCGCCATGGCTGCATGACTGGAAGCTTTCCGGGTTGCCTTTGCCGCGCACGATGTAGCTGCGCGCGCCCATGCTGCCCGGAATAATCCCCAGCTCGCCTTTTTTGGCGCTTACCGCGCCTTTGCGCGTGACAAATACCTCTTCACCAAAGTGCGTCTCTTTTTGCACGTAGTTGTGGTGGCAGTTCACGGCTTCGATATGCGTTTCAAACGGCTTGGTGATCACTTTGCGGGTGGCACCGATCACGCGCTGCATCATCACCTCACGGTTTAGGCGCGCGAACTTCTGCGCCCAGCCCACGCCGCGCACGTAGTCACCAAAGTATGTGCTGCCTTCTTCAAAGTAGGCCAAATCCTGGTCTGGCAAATTGCGTTGATGCTGCTCGGCGTCTTTCTTAGCCAGCTCGATAAACAGATTGCCCATAGCGTTGCCCACGCCGCGTGAACCGCTATGTAGCATGAACCACACCGCGCCTTCGGTATCCAAACACACCTCGATAAAGTGGTTGCCGCCGCCCAGCGTACCCATGTGGCGGTGGTTGTTGGTGTTTTTCAGACGCGGGTAGTCTTCACAAATCTGCTCAAACTCCTCGGCCAATTGCGCCCAAGCGGCATCTGCCTCGTTGGGCGGCGTTTCCCAAGAGCCTTTGTCACGGTTTGAACCTTCACGGCGAAACTGCTTGGGGCTCATGCCGTGCGGCACGGCCTTTTCAATCTCGGCGCGCAGCGCGCTCAAGTTATCCGGCAAATCTTCCGCGCGCAGCGTGGTCTTGCAGGCAATCATGCCGCAGCCAATATCCACGCCTACCGCCGCAGGAATAATCGCCTTGAAGGTAGGAATCACGCTGCCCACAGTAGCGCCAATGCCGTAGTGAACATCCGGCATAGCGGCGATGTGTTTGAAGATCACCGGTAGCTTGGCAGCGTTTTCCAATTGCTTGCGCGCTTCGTCTTCCACCGGCACGCCGCGCGTCCACATCTTCACGGGTACGCCGCCGGGGACTTCGTTCAATTCGTAGTTCATTTTTTTCTTTCGGTCAATTTGCTAGATCATTACTCATTACCCAAACGCCGCCTTCGTGGCTGTACGCGAGTCCGAGCTTTCCAGGCACGATTGACACAAACCCTTCTAGAAAGCGAGGTGCATGTTGTTTTAGAAAGGCGTTCAAAGTGCATTGGAATATTTGCGGTTGCCGACTTCGAAAGTGACCACAGGCCAAAGCAGTGCAAACCCGCTCAAGGTGCGGCCGTAGAAAGACTTCCGTTATCTTTTCAGTAGTCATTGGCGGCACGTTGTCATAGCAACTGCCAGGCCAAACATCGATTGGCGAAATTCTGTCCCACCGCTCCTCTGAGCGCGATAGCAAGTACTCCCAACGCTCTGCTTTTTCGGGCGCAAAGGTCTTGAAGAGCGTTATCAAGTCTCCCTTAGCTGCCGCGGCTTCCTCCAGCGTCATGACATTCCCATTTAAGAACTTCATAAGGTGATTTCTCACTGACTAATGCTGGTGGCTTCTTCAAAAGCTAAAGAGCTGTTTTCATGAGGGAAGGCCCAAACGGCCCTCCCTCCCACCCGCCATCTCAATTGATGGCGGGGTCAACAACAGTTTTAGCGCACTTTGATCAAGCTGTTCAGTACGCCATCCAGGCCGCCAAATACAGAGATCTTGTCGATCCGTTCGGCGATCTTCTCCAACGTTTCCAACTCCTTCATCCGCAATGCGGTGGGGTTGTCTTCCATCACCTTGGCCGTGTTCAGCAAAGACCGCGTTGCGGCAGTCTCTTCACGGCGGCGGATGTTGTTGGCTTGCGCCGTCTTTTCCGCCTCAACAACCTTGGCCAAGATGGCTTTCATCTCACCAGGCAAGATAATGTCTTTCACTCCCACGCTTTGCAGTGCCACGCCGTAGCCGGCCAATTTGTCGGTCACCGCGGCTACGACCACTTGGTCGATCACGTTGCGGTTTTCCAGCAACTCGTCCAGCAAACGCGTACCTACTGCCGCACGCAAGCCCAATTGCAGCTCGCGGTACAGCGCTTCAGCGGGCTGATTCAATTGCGTGAAGGCCTTGAGCACATCGGTGTACTTGAAGGTGGCAGACAAATTCAGGCGCAGGGCCACTTTGTCTTTGGTCAAAATTTCTTGACCAGTCACCTCCAAGGACTGCAAACGCATGTCCACAATCTCTACCGACACCTCGCGGCCAAAGCGCCAGAACGCATACGCACCGGGGCTGAGCAACTGCATCAACTTGCCGTCTACACGCAGCACACCGCTGGCGTAATCAGGCACGGTGGTTTGCAGCACCGCATTCAAGCCAGCCACCGCACGCGCACGCAACTGGGTCTGCGTCAAACGCTTGGCCAGCGCCGCATCCACCTGTACTTGCTCGGCGATTTCAACCGCTTGCACGCGTACATCGCGCAGGCCTTTCCAGTACAAGCGCCGGGTTCCGGGCGGCAGCAATTCAACCAGCACGCCGTCTTCAAAGCGCAAACCCGCCTGCGTTTCTGCCAGCTCAACCCGCACAAACTCTTGCGCCACGATGTCTGGCGCAGAAGCCATCAAATAGTCAGCCACCGGGTTTGCAAACGCGGGCTGTGCCAAGTCAAAGCGTTCGATGCGCAGCTTGTTCAGTGGGTCAAACAGCGCGTACGCACCAGGCGCCAAAATGCGCTGGAAGTCGCCGCTTTTGAACAGCAAGGCTTTTTCAGTTTTTTTGATGACGAATCGCTTCAACATTTTCATTTTCCTCTCTCATTTTCTTTACTTTTTTGTGTACCCTTTGCGCAGCAGGCGGCGGGCTATTGGGCGGACGTTGAATGATTGCTGCTGCCGCTACCAACGCGCCGTGGCACGCTAGCGTGAACAACCCATTTATTCACATCAGCCCAGCAGCGCAAGCAAACTTCTTGCGCCTGCTGCGGGTGTTGGGCACTGCGCATCTTGCACACCCGGCTGCAATACTGCCAGCCGTGCGTGACGTTTGCGCCGCACCCGCAACCTTCGGGCACTTTCCCTGGTTTCCCAGGGCACTGCATCGACAAAACACGTTTCTTAGACGTGTGTTCAGGCAGGAGTCGAACCTGCGACAACCGGAGTTGCCCCCGGGGCTCTAACCAATCTGAGCTACAGAACGGCGCGATCACGGGGAATCGAACCCACAGCTCTTTCGAGCGCCAACCTTGGCTGTTCGCATATCCAATCGCGTGCAGTGCAGCGGCATACACCAAGATCACACCCGGTCTGGGTGAACTGGCGCACCGGCGGGGTAGATGTTTTCTAAACCCCTGACCTGTGAGCGTGCATCGTCGTTTGATCAGATGCTTGAGATATAGCGATTGGTGTGCCAGGGCTGTTTGAAACTTGCAACCTATTGATTTATATGGGTATTTTTGCCTCCAATTCGATAACCCTACTTTGAAAATCTTTTAAACATAGATTTTTAGCTAGTAAGATAGCTTTATGACTAGCAAGAAATCCGTCGTCATCGGCTTTTTGGGCACCCAACTCGATAGCGGCCAAGGCACCGGCCGTTGGGAGAAATGGCGGCCAACGGTGTCGCTCGCGCAGCATGAAGACCTGCAGCTTGACCGGCTGGAGCTGATTTACACGCCGCGCCATCAAGCGCTGGCGGAGATCGTCAAGGCGGATATTGCGCTTGCCTCACCGCAGACCGTTGTGAACTTGGTCGCCATCGATATCAAAGACCCGTGGGACTTTGGCGAGGTGTACGGCGCGCTATATGACTACGTGCGCACCTACGCGTTTGATACCGAGCGCGAGCAGTACTGGGCGCACATCACCACCGGCACGCACGTGGCGCAGATTTGCATGTTCTTGCTGGTGGAGGCGCGCTTTATTCCCGGTGTGTTGTGCCAAACCGCGCCGCCAAAAAAGCAGCGCCAAGGCGATGCGGGCACGGTCACACTGATTGATCTTGATCTGTCGCGCTACGACGCGCTGGCGCAGCGCTTTGCAGCAGACAAGCGCGATGCGGTAAGTTTTCTCAAGAGCGGCATTGCCACACGCAACAAAAAATTCAACGCGCTGATTGAAGAGATTGAACGCGTGGCCGTACGCAGCAAAGCGCCGATTTTGCTCACCGGCCCTACCGGCGCGGGCAAATCGTTTTTAGCGCGGCGCATGTTTGAGCTGAAAAAAGCGCGCCACCAAATCGGCGGCCCGTTTGTAGAGGTGAACTGCGCCACGCTGCATGGCGATGGCGCGGCGTCCACATTGTTTGGTCACAAGAAAGGCGCGTTTACCGGCGCGGCGGCAGACCGGGCGGGCCTTTTAAAAAGCGCGGATGGCGGTGTGCTGTTTCTAGACGAGATCGGTGAGCTGGGCTTAGACGAGCAAGCCATGCTGCTCAAAGCGATTGAAGAGAAACGCTTCTTTCCCGTAGGCGCAGACCGCGAAGTAGCGAGCGACTTTCAACTCATCGCCGGCACCAACCGCGACTTGCGCGATGAGGTGAGCGCCGGCCGCTTTCGCGACGATCTCTTCGCACGCATCAATTTGTGGAGCTATGACTTGCCGGGCCTGGCGCAGCGGCCCGAGGACATTGAGCCCAACATCGAC
>JBOFGW010000291.1:0-13066 GCA_051649325.1 Burkholderiaceae bacterium
ATCGTGCACCAGCCCGGCATTGACCGCAGCCTCCAGCCCTTGCGAATAGGAAAACCCGCCAACCGGCAGTTGCGGTGAGGCCAGCTGAAGCAACGCGGCAAGCGAGCCGGTGTTTTGCATGGGCTACTGACTGCGCGCCGCAACCGAGGTTGTGCCGCTTTGCGTAAACGCCATCTGTGTGATGCGGCCCGATGCATCGGGGATGAACTCCACCGAGAAACCGGACACATCCTTGACGTTGAACTTGCGTCCGCGCACGCCGATCAGTTCGCGCACCGGCCCGGCGCGGCCCGTCATGGTGAGCACACCGTCGGGCCGCAGCACCACATTGAACTCGCTCACACTGATTTTGTATTGGCCGACAAACTGCGCAAGAAACTTGGGGTCTTTAAACGTCTTGTCCGGCAAGCGTTTGAACTCAATGGGTTTAACCGCGGGTTCAAATTCAGTACGCAGGGCAGACAGCTCACCCTCAAAGTTGGTCAGAAACTGCACGCGCGCTTCGTCCAGTTCACTCAGCTCATCTTTCGGGGCCTGAAACACATCAAAATGCAAGTGCGGCACGGGCGCGGTAAAGCCGTTGTAGGTCAAGGTCAATTCCTCGCCTTTACGGCCAACCGTCGCGATGCCGTAGCCCTCATGCTCGTACTCGCCTACGTACTCGTCCAGCGCAAAGCTGGGTTTGGTGCCGAGCTTGCGCGGCACAAGCTTTTGCGCCTTAGCGGATTTTTCTGCTTCTTTGTTCTTGACGTAGATATCGCGAAAGCGTGCGCTCCAGTCCACCAGCGGCATGGCCAGCAGGCGGTCTATCGCTGCGTACATGATCACATCGCGCAAAAAGCTGCCGCTCACATTCACAGTGGCATACACACCCATGTTCTTGCCGGGGATAAACGCAAAAGTGGTTGATGCGCCTGGCATGTTGCCGCCATGATCCACCAGCGGCATGCCGCGGTAGTTCACGAGAAAAAAGCCCATGCCGTATTGCGGGCTGAAACGCTCGGGCCATAGGCGCGAGTCTGGCAGCGTGAACTGCCCCGTGGTCATGGCGCGCAAATCGCCTGGCTGAATCAAGGTCTTACCGTTGAAGGTGCCGCCCGTGGCGTACATGAGCAAATAGTTGGCCATGTCTTTGGCGTTGCTGTTGATAGAGCCGGTAGGCCCCATAGCCACCAGCTCTTGATATGGCTTGGGCTGCGGCTTGTCGTCATTGTCCAGCGTGTAACCCACGCCGTGATCCGGCGCGGCCAGTATGTCTTTCACGGTAAAGCTGGAGGAGCGCATGTTCAGCGGCTCAAACACGTTTTTCTTCACCAGCGTTTCCCAATCGCTGCCGGCCACCTTGCCGCCCAAGTAACCGGCGGTCATGTACATGAAGTTGTTGTATTGAAAGCGGGCGCGCGGCTCGGCAGACAATTCAAAATAGCGCAGCTTTTTGTAGAGTTCTTCGCGCGAAAGCTTGGAGCCAAACCATGCAAAGTCGTGCCGCGGCAGGCCGCTTCTATGCGTGACCAGATCGCGCACGGTGACGGTGTTGCTGGCGTAGTCGCTATGCAAACGAAAGTCTGGCAGATAGTCGCGCACTGGTTTGTCCCAGTCCACCTTGCCATCGCGCACCAGCGTGGCGAGGCTGGCGATGGTAAAACTTTTGGTCACACTGGCAATCGGCTGCACGGTGTTTTCTGTCATCGGCAGTTTTTTCTGCGCATCGCGAAAGCCATAGCCGCGCGACAGAATCACCTTGCCGTCTTTCACAATCGCCATTGACACGCCGGGCACGTTCCATAGCTTGAGCTGCGCTTCAATAAATGCATCCCAATCCGCAAACTCGGGCGGCAGTGATGAAGACTGCGCTGCGGCATGCGGTAGCCACGCGGCCGTCAGTAATGAAAGTACGGTGCTTTTTACCCAAGACTTCATTGCTTTCTCCTTGCATCACTCATGGTGATGGTGTGATTGTTCTTGCGCGTCAATCACGGTGGTGACGGTGCGCAAGGCCTTGCAGATACGCGCCACCCTCTGGCTCAAACGCCGCTTGCGTGCGCATTACGGTGCCGCCCAGGCCCCTGACCATGTCGGCGAGCACGCTGTCGTATTCCAGCTTGAGATAGTCAGCGCCAATTTCGATTTGCATGTGGCGATTGCCCAGGTGGTACGCGAGCCGCGTGAGTTTATGCGCGCTTGCTGCGCCGATCAGCATCACATCCTCCGGCGCGGCAACCACGCGCACGAGCTGGCCGTTGTCGCAGGCGAGCACATCACCACCGCGCAGCACAGTACCCCGCGGCAGGAACAGGCCAATCTCATCGCCGGTGGAAAGCTGGGCGCGCAGCCGGCTCTTGCTGCGTTCATTGAATTGCAGCGCGAGCTGGGGCAACGCAAGATCGCGCACCGCTTGCGCGTCGTTCGCGGCAAGGCGTTGTTCAGCGCGCAGCATGCTCAATTTTTGAGAAGCAGTACGCAATATTCATGAGGGTTTTCAGCCATTTTTGCTTGAAAAAGCGCATGGATATTGCGTAGACACCTTTTAAATGCATGCGCATCAGAATAAAAAATACCGCTGCGCCATCGGCAGCACCTTCGCAGGTTCACACACAAGCAGTTGCCCGTCCGCGCGCACGGCGTAGGTTTCACTGTCGATCTGCATGCGTGGGGCGTAGTCGTTGTGGATCATGTGGTGTTTTTTGATGTTGCGAATGCCGCGCACCACGCCAATGTTTTTCTCAAGCCCAAACTTCTCATGCATTTTTTTCTTATGCGCGAGCTGGCTGATGAAGGTGATGGAGCTCTTCGTCAAGTTCTTTCCAAAACTTGCAAACTGCGGCCGGTAATGCACCGGCTGCGGCGTGGGAATCGATGCGTTCGGGTCGCCCATCGCGGCTGCCGCAATGCTGCCACCTTTCAGAATCAAGGATGGTTTCACACCGAAGAACGCCGGCTTCCAGATGACCAGATCGGCAAACTTACCGACTTCGATCGAGCCCACTTCATGCGCGATGCCGTGCGTGATGGCCGGGTTGATGGTGTATTTGGCGATGTAGCGCTTGACGCGAAAGTTGTCGTGCTCGCTCGGGTCAAACGCCAGCGGCCCGCGCTGCGCCTTCATTTTGTGCGCCGTCTGCCAGGTGCGCATGATCACCTCACCCACGCGGCCCATGGCTTGGCTGTCACTGCTCATCATGCTGATGGCGCCCAGGTCGTGCAGAATGTCTTCTGCCGCAATCGTCTCGCGGCGGATGCGGCTTTCTGCAAACGCAATGTCTTCTGCGATGCCTGCGTCCAGATGGTGGCACACCATCAGCATGTCCAGGTGTTCATCGAGCGTATTGACGGTGTACGGCCGCGTCGGGTTCGTGGAGGATGGCAGCACATTGGCCTCGCCCACCACGGTCATGATGTCCGGCGCGTGGCCGCCGCCTGCGCCTTCGGTATGAAAGCTGTGGATCGTGCGGCCTTTGAATGCAGCAATCGTCGCTTCGACAAAGCCGCTTTCGTTCAGCGTGTCGGTGTGGATGGCCACTTGCGTGTCGGTCTTCTCTGCCACGCTTAGGCAGCAGTCAATCGCCGCGGGCGTGGTGCCCCAGTCTTCATGCAGCTTCAGGCCAATCGCACCGGCGGCGATTTGCTCGGTGAGCGCATCGGGCAAGCTGGCGTTGCCCTTGCCCATAAAGCCCAGGTTCATCGGAAACGCTTCCGCCGCCTGCAGCATGCGCTCCATATGCCACGGCCCCGGCGTGCAGGTAGTGGCAAACGTGCCGGTGGCCGGGCCGGTGCCACCGCCAAACATGGTGGTCACGCCACTCATCAGCGCTTCTTCAATCTGCTGCGGGCAGATAAAGTGAATGTGCGTGTCAATGCCGCCAGCGGTGACGATCATGCCTTCGCCCGCGATAATCTCTGTGCCGGGGCCGATCACCATCGTCACAGCCGGTTGAATATCCGGGTTGCCGGCCTTACCAATCGCGGCGATGCGGCCGGCTTTCAAACCTATGTCTGCTTTGACGATGCCGGTGACTGCATCAATGATCAGCGCGTTGGTGATCACCGTGTCCATCGCGTCTTTGCTGGTGCGCTGGCTCTGGCCCATGCCGTCGCGGATCACTTTGCCGCCGCCAAACTTCACTTCTTCGCCGTAGGTAGTGAAGTCACGCTCCACCAGCGCGATCAAGTTGGTATCAGCCAGCCGCACCCGGTCGCCCGTGGTCGGGCCAAACATTTCTGCGTAGGCTTGCCGTGAGATATTTGCCATTGAAGTTGCCATCCCTTAGCCTTTCTTTCCGGCAGTTTTCTTCGCAGCTTTGCTCGCTGCTTTCTTTGCAGACTTCTTAACTGCTCTACGCAATATTGATGCGCCTTTTGAAGCCTTTTTGCTTGAAGAAGCGCTTGCTGATTGCGTCTTCTTCTTTGACACAGAAGATTTTTTATCGAGTGACCCCATCACATCGCCATTAAATCCGTACACCACACGCGCACCTGCGAGCGCGACCAGCTCCACGCTGCGCGACTGGCCAGGCTCAAACCGCACCGCAGTGCCGGCGGCAATGTTCAGGCGATGGCCGCGCGCTGCGGCGCGGTCAAACTGCAGGGCAGTATTGGTCTCCGCAAAGTGGTAGTGCGAGCCGACTTGAATCGGCCGGTCGCCGCTGTTGGTGACTTTAAGCTTGATCGTCGCGCGGCCTACATTCAGCGCGATGTCGCCAGATGCCACAAGAAGTTCTCCAGGAATCATCTGCGCCTCACTTGATGGGGTTGTGCACGGTGACGAGCTTGGTGCCGTCGGGGAAAGTAGCTTCCACCTGAATGTCCGGGATCATCTCGGCGATGCCGTCCATCACGTCCGCACGCGTGAGCACGGTGGCACCTTCAGCCATGAGCTGCGCCACCGTTTTGCCATCGCGCGCGCCTTCCATCACCGCCGCGGCGATCAGCGCCACCGCTTCAGGGTAGTTGAGCTTGAGTCCGCGCGCTTTGCGGCGCTCTGCCAGCAGCGCGGCTGTGAAGATGAGCAGTTTGTCTTTTTCTCTTGGTGTGAGTTCCATTGTTTTTCGCTCGCGGCAATACTACTGAAATCCGTTCGGGCTGAGCCTGTCGAAGCCCATTTGCAAACCGTTCCGCTGGTTCAGCGTCTTGTGAATGCGTTTCGACAGGCTCAACGCGAACGGGTACTTGTATGTGCTCATGTATTCCAAATGCGCGGCAGTTGCGCGGGCGTATTCAGCAGCATTGGCCGCGCGGCCAGCCAGCATTGGCGCAGCGCGTGCATCAGGCTTTCGGGCTCTGAAGAAATGCAGCGCGCAACGAGCAAGTTTTCTTGCGGGCAAGTCAGTGCAAGCGCGGGGCTTGCTGCGCGTAGCGCATCGAGCTGCTCTTCATTGACCTTGGCACCACACACCCAGAACACGCCGCAGCAGTGATGCTCTCCAAGCGCAGCCATGCCGCGCAGCGTTGCGGCCTGCATCCGCGCTTGCTCGAGCAGCGCCGGCACACCGTCAATGTTGATACGCACGCGATTGAACACACAGCCATCGTCAAATGCTTCACCAAACGCTTTGCGGCCCAGCACCCACATGTCCCAGCCGGCGCACAGCGCCCCACTCGCCAGATCAAACTGCATGGCTGAATGCGCGTCGCAGTGTTCATACGCAATCGCTTCTTGCGGCAGCCATTCCAGCACGCCGCCCGCGGCAATGCTGCACATTACAGTTTGATGCGCCGCGCCTGCATCCCCCTTGCGGTACCACTTGGTTGCGCCGGGTGTAGTCACAAGCGCACGCGCGCTGCTAGCCACATTGATCTGCAGATCAAGCGCATCGCCACCGGCGATGCCGCCCGGTGGATGCACGATGACGGCGTGGCAAATGCCATCGCCTTCCGGGTACAGCGCCTTTTGCAGCCGCAGCGGGCCGTGATGCGCGGCGTGCAGCACGGTTCTATCTGCTTGCCGCGTGAAGTCTGCGCGCAACTGCGCCTGCCAACCCGGCGGCGCCAATGCTTCCTGCGGCAGATCAAGCGGCTTCATTGCGCTGAAAAATCAGTCGCGCTCTTTGCGCGCTTTGCTGGCCGCGCGGCGCTTGAGAATGATGCGCGCGCCAATGGCAATCACTGCCGCCGCAAACACAAACGGCCAGACGTGATCAGCGTCACCAAAAAAGTGTTCGTGGCCTTCATGCGCCAGCGCGGTGACGGGTGCAAGCGCAAGGGTGGGCAGTGTGAGGTGTGAGCGGTGCAAAGGCATGCGATTCTCCAAACAGAATGCATCGCATCAAAGCACAAGCCGTGCCTGTTTGCCAAGACCGCGGCTTAAAGTTGCTGGACTTCCTCCGTCGCACCGGGTGCCAGGTGCGCGATGTCGCCCCAATAGCGCACCGAAAACCGGCTGCCGTCATGGACAATGCTGTTCAAACTGGCATTGCGAATATGGCCGGAGTGCGCGGCGTCTACCCACTGCTGATTGGCAATGTGCCAAACCATGTGCAGCACGCCGCCGTGGCACACCACCAGGATGCGCTGGCCGCGATGCGTCTGCGCAAGATCGCTCAACGCCGCCTGAACCCGGTCAAACACTTGCGCGAGCGATTCGCCCTGCGGCGGCGCATGCCGCGGCTCAAACAGCCGCGCAAAATCGTGCGAATGCTGCGCGGCCATTTGCTCGCGTGTGAGGCCTTCCAGCACGCCGTAGTTGCGCTCGCGTAGCCGCGTATCCACAGTTGCGTGCAGGCCGGTCACGTGCGCGAGCGGCACCGCGGTTTGCACGGCACGCTGCAAGTCGCTTGAAATCAATCCGCTAAAGGGCTGCTCACGGTGCAAGCGTGCTACCGCATCTGCTGCGGCGTGGGCTTGCGCAAGCCCGGTGTCGTTCAGCGCGACGTCTGTATGGCCTTGGAATTTGCCTAGGGCGTTCCATGCAGTTTCGCCGTGGCGGATCAGTAGGAGTTCAGTGTGCATTTCAAATCAAAGTACGCAATATCCATGCGGGTTTTCAGCTAAAAATGGCTCAAGAGCCGCATAAAAATTGCGTAGGGCAGTTATAAAAGTGCAGGGTTCAGCGTGTACGTGCCCACAATTTCCGTATGCGCCAGCACGTGGCCTTGCATCGCCTTGCGCACATCGCTACCTGCGAACTTGCCATCCACCGGCAACCGCGCGAGGTCAAGCGCAAACACTGAAAACATGTAGTGATGCACGATGGAATCGTTCCAGGGTGGGCAGGGGCCGTCGTAGCCGTAGTAGTCGCCGGCCATGTCTTTGTCGCCGGCAAACCAGCCGGTGTAATCGTTGATGCCGTGGCGCATGGGGCTTGCCGCCGCATGCGCGCTCTTGCCGCGCGCGGTGATGCCGTTTGAATGACTGCTGGCGGCGATGGTGGTGACGCTGGACGGAATATCCACCAGAACCCAATGGAAAAAGTCTACGCGCGGCAGCTCGGGGGAAATCACGCGGCCTTCTTGGTTCACGTCGTCGCCGCGACTGGGCACATCGTAATCGTGACAGATCAAGGCAAAACTCTGCGTACCCGCCGGCGCGCCGCTCCAGGCCAGATGTGGATTGCGGTTGGCTGACATGGCCACGTGCGTTTTCTTGTCGATCACGCAAAACGCAAATTCACCGGGAATGGGCCCGCCATCGGCAAAAGAATCGCTCCAGAGTTTCAACGTCATCGCTGCGCCTTCTCGCTCACAGTTGGGCTCACAGTTGGGTGGCCACTTCAATCAGGTTTTCATCGGGATCGTAGAAATATACGCTCATGATCGGCCCGTTTGCACCGGTGCGCTTGACCGGCCCTTCAATGATCGTAATCGCGCAGGATTGCAAATGCGTGATCACTTGCGCCATCGGCGTGGTGGTGATCAGGCACAGATCTGCGGAGCCGGGCGTGGCATGGCGCACGTTGCCATCCACCACCGTGCCCACTTCATGCAAGTTGATTTTCTGCCGGCCAAATTGCAGGGCAAAGCGCGGCACGTCGGGCGTGCCAAAGCGCTGCGGCACCATGCCCAGCACGCGGGCGTAAAAGTCGCTGGTGCGCGCAATGCTCGCCACAGTCAACACCAAATGATCAAGATGGCTGATGTGAATCATGCGTGGCCTTTCTTTAACCGTTTCTTTAACCGCCTATTCAATTTTCGGCGGCACCCGCAGCCAGAATGTCACTGGCCCGTCATTCACCAAATGCACCTGCATGTCCGCACCAAATTCGCCGGTGGCGACAACGGGATGCTGCGCTTTGGCCTGCGCCACAAAGTGCTCATACAGCTGCTTACCCAGCGCAGGCTCCGCCGCCGGGCTGAACGAAGGCCGCGTGCCGGAGTTTGTGTCTGCCGCGAGCGTGAACTGGCTCACAATCAGCAGGCCGCCGCCCACCTGCGCCACGTTTAGATTCATCTTGCCCGCTTCGTCTGGAAACACGCGATAAGACAGTATCTTGCCGAGCAGTTTGCCTGTTTCTGGCTGCGTATCGCCGCGTTCCGCGCAGACAAACAGCAGCAGGCCGCGGTCGATTGTGCCGATGGTTCGTTTGTTGACAATGACACTAGCGCGGGCGACGCGTTGGAGCAGGGCAATCACGAGTTACGGATTGGTTCAAAACCCGCAGCTATAAAGCCCAAGGCTCGTGGTCGCCGAAAGCTTGAGCGGCGCAGATGCAGACTTGCGCACGTAGATTGAGCCGCCGGCGGTGTACTGGACCTGATAAGACACGTCGTCAGCGTTTGCGCCAGCGTCGAGGCTTTCATTCACCCGGTTTTGCGTAAGCGAAACGTTCACGCCGTCCAGCGTCAACGTGTCTTTGTTGAATTTGTAGGGCACGCTTCTTGTAACCCCGGGACCTGACTGTCCAGTGGCTAGGAAGCCGCAAGATAGCGTGCCCTCGCTGCCGTTAAAAATCTGTTGCGCCAATGCATTGATATTGGGTGTGGCCGTGGGTCGCGATACACCTTGCGCGTCGCAAGCAAACGGCGCGATGCCTTGCCCAGTACTACCACCAGAAGCTGCGCGCAGGGTCCAATCCAAGTTGAAGGTCAAGCTACCGTACACCTTGGCAGCATAGTCCACAAAGATAAGCTCGTGGCGCGAGATGCTACCCAGATCAAAATACGCGACGCCGCCTACTCCGCCATTTGCAGCGACCAGTGATGCCGTCACACCTGGAACAGTGATGCTTCCATCAGCGCGCACAGTGATTGTGGCAGCGGTACCGTTGCAAGTGACTGGATAGCTGCCGACGAATTGCTGCGCAATCGCTGTTTTGTAGTCCACTGCAACCGGTGGCGGTGTGCCCACCCCCCCGCCCGGCGCTCCGCTACTGCCACCGCCGCCGCACGCGCTCAAACCCACAATTGCAATTGCAGAACAAATAACCAACCTGCTCATCTACATCCCCCTTAAGCAAGAACAATCTTTGCGAATTTTCGCTTGCCTACCTGCACAACGTAAGTCCCCGCGGCCAGCTTCAACCCTTTATCTGAAACTGCTGCTCCATCAATTTTTACGCCACCCTGCTCAATATTGCGATTGGCCTCTGTCGTAGACGGCGCAAGACCCGCCTGCTTGAGCAACTGACCGATTTGCAGCGGTGCCCCGCTCAAATTCACAGTGGGAAGATCCTCCGGCACGCCGCCCTTGGCGCGGTAGTTGAAGTCTTCCAGCGCTTTTTCGGCATCCGCTTTGGTGTGAAAGCGCGTCACGATTTCCTGCGCAAACTGCACTTTGAAGTCGCGCGGGTTGCGGCCCGCTTCGCACTCTTGCTTGAAGCCGGCGATGGCGGATTCGGACTGCATAGACAGCAGCGCGTAGTAACGCCACATCATGTCATCTGAAATGCTCATCAGCTTGCCGAACATCTCACTTGGCGGCTCGGTAATGCCCACGTAGTTATTCTTGGACTTGGACATTTTTTCCACACCGTCCAGCCCTTCGAGCAGTGGCATGCACAGGATGCACTGCGGCTCCTGGCCGTATTCGCGCTGCAGTTCGCGGCCTACTAGCAGGTTGAACTTTTGATCAGTGCCGCCCAGCTCCAAATCGCTCTTGAGCGCCACGCTGTCGTAGCCTTGCATGAGCGGGTAGAGCAGCTCGTGCATGGAAATCGGCACGCCAGCCTTATAGCGCTTGGTGAAGTCGTCACGCTCCAGCAGGCGCGCGAGCGTGTACTTGGAGGCGAGTCGGATCAAGCCGTCCGATCCCATCGGCAAACTCCACTCGCCGTTGTAGCGGATCTCGGTCTTGGACTCGTCCAGCACCAACGCGGCCTGCTTGTAGTAGGTCATCGCGTTTTCTTGAATCTGCTCAATGGTGAGCGGCGGGCGGGTAGTGTTGCGGCCGGACGGGTCGCCAATGCGGCTGGTGAAATCCCCAACGAGAAAAATCACCGTGTGGCCCAAATCTTGAAGCTGGCGCATCTTGTTCAGCACCACGGTGTGGCCTAGATGCAGGTCTGGCGCGGTCGGGTCCAGGCCGAGCTTGATGCGCAGCGGCACGCCGGTGGCCTCTGACCTTGCGAGCTTTTGTAACCATTCATCTTCGGGTAGCAAAGTGTCAACACCGCGTTTGGAAACTTCTAGCGCGTGGCGTGTCTTATCAGTGACGGGAAATTGCGGTGCAACCGTGGAAGGGCTGGTCATGTTGGTTAGTCGCTTTTGCGCAGCATCCGGGCAGTTTGCCCAGGGTTTTCTAGTAAGTCGTTGATTTTATTGAAACTTTTCGGTCTGTTTGGTATACCGCGCCGGTACAATAAGGAATTGGTACTTGAACGTGTGGTTTTTCGGGTGCTGGGGTCAATAACGTTGCATCGCCGTACCAACGCACCATTGAAAGCATAGAGTGCGCAGCCGGTCACAAAGAATTATCGCATCGGCAGGCAGTGCAGCATCAAAGAGTGGGGGCTTTAGCCCATGTTGGATTTTTTCAAGCGTGCTTTCTCACGTAAGCACGTGCAAGCCGTGTTGCAGCCTGCGTTTGTCGATACTGGCATAGATGCGCACGCGCGCATGCTGTCACGCATCAAGTTTGCTTTTGCGGCGCTCATTTTGGGCGGTGGCGTAGCGGCGTTTGGCATTGCGCCGTTTGCGCCGGACATTTCGCATCAGCCTAAAACGCTCGTGACCGAACCGGTGCAACTGATGCAAGCGCAAAGCGAAACGCAAGCCGAGCAAGACGACGCGTTCGTGCGCGAAGTACGCGTAGAGCGCGGCGATACGCTGGCCGCGCTGTTTGCCAAACTGGGTGTGGAAGATGAAAAAGCTGCTGGCTTTGCCCGCAGCGATGCCGTAGCACGCAAACTGCTCGATGTGCGCCCAGGCAAACGCGTTACCGCCACCGTAGATGAAGAAGGCGAGCTGCTGTCGCTGCGCGCGCTGCTAGCGGCAGACGATGCCGGCGCACGCATGCTGTGGATTGACCGCACTGAAGAAGACAAGCTCATTTCCCGCGAGATGATCCAGCCCTACGAGCGCCGTGTTGAGATGCGCAGCGGGCAGATTGTCAGCTCACTGTTTGGCGCGATGGACGGCGCCGGCGTGCCGGACCACGTCACGCAGCAAATGGTGAACGTGCTGTCTTCTGAAATCGACTTTTACAACGATCTGCGCCGCGGTGACCAGTTCCGCGTGGTGTATGAAATGCTTGCGCTGCCCAATGGCGAGACCGCGCGCGCCGGCCGTTTGCTGGCGTTGGAATTCAAGAACGGCGCCAAGCTGCACCAGGCCGTGTGGTTTGGTACGCCGGGTGCGAACAACCCCAACAGCGGCAACTATTACGCCTTTGACGGCAAGAGCCTGCGCAAAGCGTTTTTGCGTACCCCGGTGGAATTCACCCGCGTCTCCTCCGGCTTTGGCACGCGCAACCACCCGATTTTTGGCTACACGCGCCAGCACACCGGCATTGATTTTGCCGCGCCGCATGGCACCCGCATCATGGCTGCTTCTGACGGCGTGGTGCAGTTTGCCGGCGTGCAGCGTGGTTACGGCAACGTCGTGATTTTGGAGCATCAAGGCCGGGTTGAAACGCTGTACGCGCACATGTCCGGCTTTGCGCCGGGCATCAAACCGGGCGCCAAAGTTGCGCAGGGCGACATTATTGGTTATGTGGGTTCCACCGGGTGGAGCACCGGGCCGCACCTGCACTACGAATATCACGTCAACGACGTGCCAGTGAACCCGGCCACCGTGGCGCTGCCGGATGCAGAGCCGATCGCCCCCAACTACTGGGGCACGTTTACACAGCAAGCCGCTGACATGCAGCGCCGCATGCGGCTGATGGCAGAAGAATCGCGCTACGCCGCCGCTGAATAATCCGCCAACGCCAGTAGCAGCGCCGCAGCAATGCTGACCATCGGCCTGATGTCCGGCACCTCGCTGGACGGGGTGGATGGCGTGCTGGCGCAGTGGGATGCGCAGGGCATGCCCACCGTGCGCGCATTCCACCACGCTGAATTCCCCGCCGATCTGCGCACTGAACTCTGTGCACTGCAAGTGCCAATTGCGGGCGAGCTAGAGCGCGCCATGGCCGCGGCGGGCGGCGTAGCCATGACCTATGCCGATGTGGTAGCCGCATTGCTCGCGCAGGCGGGCGTGCCTGCAAACGAAGTTGCCGCCATCGGCGCGCACGGCCAAACCATCCGCCACGCCCCAGCCGCCAAACCGCATGGCTACACCGTGCAACTGCTCAATGCCGCATTACTCGCGCAGCGCACCGGCATCCCCGTGGCCTACGATTTTCGCAGTGCAGACATCGCCGCTGGCGGCCAAGGCGCACCGCTGGTGCCGGCCTTTCACGCGCGCATGTTCGCGCTGCGCGACCAAACGCAGGTCGTGTGCAACATCGGCGGCATCGCCAATATTTCTGTGCTGCATGCCGACGGCCGCGTGCAGGGTTTTGACACCGGTCCGGGCAACGTGTTTTTAGACCTGATGGCGCAGCGCCACTTGAACGATCTGTTCGATAAAGACGGCGCACTCGCCGCCAAAGGCCACGTGCACGCGCCGCTGCTGGCCGCGCTGCTTGCTGAACCGTACTTTGATCTACCCGCACCTAAAAGCACCGGGCGGGATCTGTTCAACGCGCAGTGGCT
>JBOFGW010000292.1:0-5533 GCA_051649325.1 Burkholderiaceae bacterium
ATCTTGTCGTTGTTTTTCAGGATGAATTCATTGCGCTTCGGGCTGCGCGGGTCGGGCACGCGTATCAATGAGTATTCGTGCTGAAAGATCTGGGGCTTGTAGTCGACAGGCGGGTATTTGCCTTGGGTCGAGACCAAGAGCGGCGCGGCTTGGCGGAAGTCTGAGATATGAGTCGTGCTGCTATTCATTGCCACTGCCGCTGCTGCATTAGCCGTATTTCCGGCGAAGTTAACCCCTGCCGCCTCAACCGCTTGTCCACAAACCAATGCTGCGAAAACAAATACTGCTCGAAACAAACTCACATTCCTTAAAGACATTTTCATACTCCCTTCGGTTGAAGAATTACATTCCTGAAAAATCAAAGAAGAAGCTCAGCCTTAATCTGCTCAGTTTGCGACGAGGGGCTCATGCCTAGAATAAGAGACAAAAACTGCTTGCAGCGCCTATAGGTGTGCAGCGCTTCGGCCCGCCTTCCCTCAGCCATGTAGGCTTTCATTAGTTGACCATATAGTTCTTCGGCAAGTGGCTCGCGTCCAACTGCTTGTTCAAGTAATCCAATTGCATCAGCGTTTCTTTGCCCAAGGCTAAGAACTTGCGAAAGGCCGGAAACCGCTTGCACAAATGCGTTGCGTACTTGCTGGCGTGCGGCGTCGCTCCAGGGTGACGTGTCCTCTCCAGGAAGTAGCTCACCCTTGTAAGCCTCTTGTAGGCGATTTATGTGAAAACTCAAATCCAGATTAGCTGAAATTCTGTTCTGGAGTACAACCGACCGGCTACATAAATGGTTCAGCGATTGCACATCGCTGCCTACCATACCGTTATCGAGGGAAACGCGACCGTCGGACACTTTGATGATGTCTTCCCCCACTAACCGCCGAGCCCGACCTACGGTGCTTTCGAGGTTCTTGCGTGCTGCACTCAAATCTGTCAAGCACGTATCGGGCCAAAGTGCTGCACATATAGCGTCTTGCGGCAACGACATTTTGCGGGTGCTCGCCAGTAACTTGATCAGCTCTAGTGGCTTGGCTGCGACCTTGCCAGAAAGTGCCAGTGGTGAACCGTCCAAGACGATCTGGAACCCCCCTAATAGCTGAATCCAGACCTTCCATGGCCACTGTTCCGTAGCATTGTCTGGCGCTTTTAGTCCGCGAGTTTTTATAACGTCCCGCACAAAGGGCACGGCAATTTTGCGCTCTAAAGCAATGCCGCAAAGCGCTGACGCATGCTTTGGAAGGGATCGGAAAAACACCTTAAAACCAAGTTGTTGCGCATATGCAAAGCCGCTTTCGAGCGCGGAGTAAACACGCGAATCATTCTCAGCTTCGTACTGGAACGCACGTGCCATCTCAGCAAGCGCTTTCCCATATAACGCTTCAGCCCCGGAGTAAAGCGCCGAATAGCGCCCGGCCAATTCAGTTGCTTGCTCGAATTCTCGAAGAGCAACGTGGCATTGGATTTTCTCCACAAACCACGCAGGCACACGGCTTGCGGGAATGCAAGCCCACGTCATCACTTCGAGCGAACGATCCAAGCGATTTCTCGCAGATAAGTAAGACTCGCTGCGTAAAGCTACCCGCCCAAGAAAAAGATTAGCAACGACTTGTGCCCATGGAGAGCATGCTGCGAGTCCATGCTCCAGTTTTTTACCCAGCTGATTAGCTTCCTCCAGCTCGTTCAGCTCCAAGTGAGTTCTTAGCAGCGCTACAGAGCAAAGAGCTGCTAGCGAGGGTTCCCCTGTTTGTTCTGCAGACTCGCGAGCCTTTTCAAACAGCTGCCGAGCGACTAGAAACTCATCTGCATGAAACCTTGCGAAACCCACGTGGTATAGCCATTTTGTCAGTTGACTAGTGGAGGTGTTACCAAACAAACTAGAAGTTGATGTGCGCTGTGAAAACTCATAGGCTCGAACAATTTCAGCGCGCGAGATAAGGCTGCATATGCACAGCCGCGCACCCTCAATCCAAGTGTCCGCGTCTTTCGCAACTCCCTCATGCACAGCAGTCATCAACCGCTCAATATTCTGCGGATCGGGTTTGCCACGCATTTGGAATAGCGCCGCTTGCGCCGTAAGCAAAGTGAACTCATCGGCTTTGCTGATGCCTTCAAGGCGCGGAGCGAGTTCTTCCAGCCGCTCCCCCCATATTTCATAGCCTTGCGTATCGGCAAATTCGTCTGCGCGTTCAATCAGCATGAGCGCGACGCTTGCCAGCGCGACGGAAAGCTCTCCGGCTTCCAGCGCTTGCGCGTAGGCGGCGTCGGCCCACTCGTCTGCTGCGGTGCGGTCTGAGCGTACCGCTACACGCGCGGCGCAGTAACTTAGCTGCGGCATCTGCAGGCCGCGCTGGCGCAGGCCGTCTGCAAGTGCGATGAGCTGCGCGGCGTCTTGCGCGGCGATCTGCTCTGCGTGCGCGTTGCAGATGGCAAGCGCGCCCGCATCGTCTTTTGCGGCAAACAGCAGGCGTGCGGCCGCGCCGGGCGCGCCGGCGCTGGCAAGTGCGTCCGCCCATGCGCGTACATCTTCACTGCCTGCGGTTTGCATGGGCGCTTTGGCCAGCGCTTCGCGCAGCAGATCGTGCAAGCGCCACTGCGCGCCAGTGGCGGCAGTTTCTAGCTCCACAAACAGGCCGCGATTGGCAAGGCGCTGCAGACCATCGCGCACAGCATCGCCCTGCGGGTGACTGCTCAGCGCGGCATCGGGAATAGTTGGGAGATGGCGCAGCACGGCAAGCGCTTGCACAGTCGCAGGCGAAAGGCTGCTGCTGGCATAGCGCCCAAGCAAGGCGGTGGTGGGTTCTTGCGCGGCATCGGTGGGCACGCTGGTGGCGCCGGCGTATTGCAGGCCCAGCATCAGGCCGGCTGCCCAACCGCCGGTGCTGGCCAGCAGGCTCACGGCGGCTGCTTGGTTGCCAGGAAGCTTGCCAGCAAGTTTGGCTGCTAAGGCCGTGGCTTCTTCTTCATCCAGGGCGAGCTGCGGGCGGCCAAGGATGGTGAGCTGGCCGCGCGCCAGCGGTTCAGCAAACGTGGCATCTGGCAAATGCTGCGAGCTGACCAGCAGCATCAGGCGGCCCGCGCAGCAGGTGATGCCAGAGGTAACCGCGGCAAACACTTCCGGGCTGCTGGCACGGTGCAGATCATCCAGAATCACAATGGCTTTGCCGCCTGCCTGCTGGGCAAGCACGTCAAAAAAATGTTCGGCAAAGGCTTCCAGGCGGTCGGACGTACCGGGTTCGAGTGCGGGCAGCGATGCATCGCTGATCTGCGCCAGCTGATAGCTGCTCGCAAGCGCGGCAAACAGCCCGGGCAGTGTGACTGCTTCGCGCGTCATGTTGACAAAGAGCGGGCTTAAGTTTGCGTGCCGCGCATAGCTGCGTGCCAGCGTGGTTTTGCCGGCGCCGGGCGGGCCGTGCAGCCACACCGCGCCATGCGTATTTGCATCGATCAGCGCGAATAGGCGCGGCCGGTCGATGGTGAAAGGCGGCAATGGCGGGAGCTTGGCGCGTTGCGGCGCGCTGCTGTTTTTGTTCATGCGCGAGGGTGAAGCAAAAATGTGTTTCAACTATGGAGTGAAATTTGTAAGCGCGCAATACCTGCATTGAGGTTTGTGGGTACGCCAAAGTGGCTATGGCGCAATCGCTACACTGACAGCATGCCGGTTGCTCACTTATTGCTCGCCCTGCTGGTGGTGTTTGTGTGGGGCACCAACTTTGTTGTGATAAAGCTCGGGCTGGCCACGCTGCCGCCGCTGCTGTTCGCTGCGTTGCGATTTGCTTTCTCCGCATTGCCTTGGATGCTGTTTATTGCGCGGCCAAAGGTTTCATGGAAGCTGCTCGCGGCATTCGGCCTGTTGCTGGGCGCCGGCCAGTTTGGTCTGATGTTTATTGCGATGAAGGCGGATATTTCTCCCGGCCTTGCCTCGCTCGTGATCCAGATGCAAGTGTTCTTTACGATCGGTCTGTCGATCGCGCTGCTGGGTGAGCGCATCCGCTGGTTTCAGGTGGCAGGGTTGCTGCTTGCGATTGGCGGTATCGCCGTTCTGCTCAGTCACATGGATGCGAGCTTGACCATCAAAGGTCTGGTGCTGGTGCTGCTCGCCGCGCTTTCGTGGGCGTGCGCGAACATGGTTGCCAAGCGCGCGGCGCGACAGGATGCAAAGCTCGACATGCTCGCGTTCATGGTCTGGAGCAGCGCGTTTGCGGTGCCGCCGCTCGTCATCTTCAGCTTGATGTTTGAAGGCACCACCGCAATGGCGCAAGGCATCAGCGCCTCGGGCTGGGTAGCGTGGGGTGCCGTGCTTTGGCAGGCCACAGGTAACACCCTGTTTGGCTACGCGGCGTGGAACTGGCTGCTGGCCCGCTACCCGGCGGCCACGGTCACGCCGGTTGCGCTGCTAGTGCCTGTGTTTGGTATGAGCGCCTCAGCACTGTGGCTAGGTGAATCGCTGGCCGCCTGGAAGTTGGCCGCCGGCGCACTGGTGATGGCTGGCTTGTTGATCACTGTCTTTGGTGGCCGGCTCACCCCGGCGGCCCAACCTGCTGCGCGATGAGCACGGTGCTGCCCGATTGGCTGCAACGCGCAGTGCAGGCGGCGCGGCAACCACCGCCCGCGCTGCGGTTACCGCTGCTGATTGGTGGTGCAGTGGTTGGTTCGATGGAATCGCGTGTGGCCACATGGCTGGCGCGCGAAGTGCAGGGGATTTCGCACGGCTTTGGCACGGTGCGGATTGATCGGGGGCAGGCTGACGCTGTACTCGAGAATGCAGCGCGCTTTCTGCAATCTGCTGGGCTGACCGGCAAGTGGCGCGATGAGTTGCTTGCGGTTGCCGATGATCGCAATAACCGCTTGGCCGCGATTGAGCGCGCCGCCGTGCGGCCGCTGGGCATTCGCACCGTGGCCGTGCATCTCATGGGCTTTGATGCGCGCGGCCACATTTGGCTGCAGCAGCGCGCGCACAACAAAGCGACCGACCCCGGCATGTGGGACACCCTCGTGGGCGGTCTTGTCAGCGCGGATGAACCCAGCCTTGATGCGGCGCTCGCGCGAGAAAGCTGGGAAGAGGCCGGCCTACGGCTGGAAAAACTCACTGTGCGCAACGCCGGCACCATCCGTGAGCGCCGCCCGCTGCCCGATGCCGGCTACATGGTTGAAGACCTGGTGCTGTACGAGGCCGTCCTGCCTGAGCATGTGAAGCCCGTCAATCAAGACGGCGAAGTCGCGCAGTTTGCGTTGCTGCCGGTTGGCGCAGTGCTGGATATGCTGCGCGCCGGACAGTTCACGTTGGAGGCGACGCTGCTGCTGGGCGAAAGCCTGCTGCAGCGGGGCTTGCTACGGTAGCGGCGCTTTCTCGCTCACCCGTTCGCGCATATCTTTTGCCGTCGCTTTGCTTGTTGGCGCACTGGCTTCAAAGACCGCAAACCAATCCACATTGCGGGTGCCAATCATGATTGCGGCAATCACGCTGAACAGCACCAGACTGCCGATCAACACTGCATTTTGTTCAGAGTGCAGCAGCAGATAGAGCGCGCCAAACATTGTC
>JBOFGW010000293.1:0-5772 GCA_051649325.1 Burkholderiaceae bacterium
CGATCATCGGTACTACGCCGCTGGTGGATAGCGTCACACGGCGGCGGCTTAAGCCATAAGCGTTGTCATCCAGCATCAACCGCATGGCGGTCACCACTGGCTCGTAGTTAAGCAGCGGTTCGCCCATGCCCATCATGACGACGTTGCTGATGACGCGTTCGGGCCGAGCTTGACGGCCATCGCCGTCCGACCGCTCCCTCTCCCTGCCAGGGAGAGGGTTGGGGTGAGGGTGCGGTGCTTGCGCGTGGTTGACTTTTTGCTTTGGCAAATCCCTCCGCAACGCAAACTCCGCCATCCACAACTGCGCAATGATTTCGCCCGCGGTCAAGTTACGTGAAAAACCCTGCGCGCCGGTAGAGCAAAACCGGCAATTCACCGCGCAGCCGGCCTGTGACGACACGCACAGTGTGCCGCGGTCATCCTCAGGAATAAACACGGTTTCCACCGCGTTGCCCTGGCCGACGTCCAGCAGCCATTTGCGCGTGCCGTCTGCGGACACATGATCGCGCACCACCGGCAACGCGTTGACCTGCGCAACATCATGCAACTTGGCGCGGAAAGTTTTGGCTAGATCGCTCATCGCCTCAAACTCGCCCTGCCCGTTGACGTGAATCCACCGCAAAAGCTGCCGCGCGCGGAAGGGTTTTTCACCCAATTCAGCGCAAAACGCCGCCATCGCGGCGGCGTCAAAATCCAGCAAGTTACGCGGTGCTTGTTGCATCAACGACTGTAAACGTTCATTCCAGCGAAGAAGAATCCGATTTCCACTTTAGCGGTGTCAGGCCCATCAGAACCATGCACGGCGTTGGCGTCAATGCTGTCTGCAAAATCAGCGCGGATCGTGCCTGCTGCGGCCTTCTTGGGATCAGTCGCGCCCATCAAATCACGGTTTTTGGCAATCGCGCCCTCACCTTCCAGCACCTGGATCATCACCGGGCCGGAGACCATGAAGTCCACCAGATCTTTGAAGAACGGACGCTCTTTGTGCACAGCATAAAACGCCTGCGCCTCGCCTTGCGACAAGTGTGCCATGCGTGCGGCGATCACTTTGAGTCCCGCACCTTCAAAACGCTGATAAATCTTGCCAATGACGTTTTTAGCCACCGCGTCCGGCTTGATAATGGACAGCGTACGTTCGATTGCCATGAAAAGCTCCGAAATGAGAAAAGTAGAGAATTTTGTTGAGTTTTATACAAAAACCTTAACTTCATATTGTAGCAAGGGAACAACTCAACGCCTTGTCAAGCCGCCGCGTCTTGCAACCCGTAAACAACGTCGCGGGCAATTCCGAAATCTTGTAAGGGCTTCGCGCGGGTAATTCAGGGGTTTCTAATGGTTGAATCTTTGGCACTTAGCCCATATCCTTTGGGGTGTTGGATGCTCACTTGAATAGGAGAGAAGTCGATGCAACCAGAAGTTCAGACAATTGCAGGTTACGGCGGCGCGGTTAGTGCGCAGCAGCGCAACAAGGTGCTGCGCAGCACTTATGCGCTACTAGCCGTTTCTCTGATTCCTACCATCGCCGGCGCTTGGCTGGCCTTGGCCATGGGCCTGGACAAAACCATGCTCAAGAGCCCCATTTTGTCGATGGTGGTGTTCTTGGCCGGTGCCTTTGGCTTCATGTTCTTGATTGAAAAGAACAAGAACAGTAGCGCCGGTGTAGCGTTTTTGCTGGCCTTCACCTTCTTTATGGGTGTGATGCTGGCGCGCCTGGTGGGCATTGTGCTTGGCATGCAAAACGGCGCCAGCTTGGTGATGACTGCGCTGGGCGGCACGGCCGGCATTTTCGCGGTGATGGCAGCGGTAGGCACGTTCATCAAGAAAGACCTGTCCGGCATGGGCAAATTCTTGATGGTGGGCGCGCTGGTAGTGTTCTTTGGCGCAATCATCGGCATTATTTTCCAGATGCCGGCGCTGATGCTCGCACTGACCGTAATGTGCCTGGGCATCTTCTCGCTGTTCATCATGTATGACATTAACCGCATCGTGCAAGGCGGCGAAACCAACTACATCAGCGCCACGACCGCGCTGTACCTGAGCATCTACAACGTGTTCAGCAGCCTGCTGGCACTGCTTGGGATTGGTAACAGCAGCGAATAACAGCTCGCTTGCTTAATAAAAAAGCCGCTTTCGAGCGGCTTTTTTCTTGCTCTACGCAATATCCATGCGGGTTTTGAGGCAGAAATGCCTGAACAATCGCATGGATATTGCGTACTGCTAGTTGACAGTAGGCGCTTTCGCAATCAAACCCAGCACTTCGGTCATTAATTTTTCGGTGTCGGTGACGTACAGATCAATATCTTGCTGTGTGAAGCCGGCCATCGTGGCCCTGCCATCCGGGTTGCCAAGCGTGCCCTTCAAATCCCGAATGTATTGGTACCAACTGTCTACTTGGCAGCCAACGCCCGTACAGCCGGAAGCGAACCCTCCCGGTTCGTTCACGGGCGCGCCCTTTAGCAGCAAATCGCGCTGAACCAATAGAAACATGCGGATCAGGTTGCCACGGAAACGGGCAGCTCCAACGGGGTCGAGTACGACCCGAACGTCTACTTGTGCGATACCCAGCGGAGTCTGAAACAGCGTTGGCCCATCCAGAAATGGATGTGTGGATATCCCACCGTGATAGCCCCTGCTTTTCGGATACAGGCTGGTATTTCTGTAGTCAGTCCAATACTTCGCTTGCGTTGCCGTCCGGTGCGCATAGAAGAATGGCGCGTGAAAATCACGTTGAATGAAGTTGCGGTTTGCCCAGTAACCAAGTTTGTTTTCTGCCTGCGGTTCAGTGCTGAACAGCGTCTGGTCAAAGATTTGGCCAAGGGTCATCCACGGGTGAGACAACTCCGCCGACAAGTCCGTCATGCGGCCATCTGCGGCGTCTTTTGCAGAAAGTTGCTCGCGGTCTGAAGGAGGCGTAGCGCGTACAAGACCGGGCAATGGGGCACTGCGGTAATCGATATTGCAGCGCCAGGCCAAAAACGGTTCGACGTTTTCGCCACCCATAAAAAACATGGGGTTAGCGATGAAAGGGGCATTCGGAAACGGGGAGCGCGGTTTATCTACCCAGCCTTCGCGCTTGAGCAGCGCTTGACGGAACAAATGCTGCCCAATCAGATTGCTGCGCCGTTTGAAGTCGCGCATTGCCGCCGTCATAGATGTCGTCTTGCCGGGGCTGCAGGCCGGGTCACCGGGGACTTGTGCCATAAAGCCGCCGTCGGTGGTTTCCTTGGAAAACATATCCAGCAGCTTGAACAGGCCGTCATCGGTCGGGTTGGCGAGATAGGCGTCTTCTTTGGCAGCGAAATCCGCCGGGTTATTGGGCACCGCCGGCAGGCCGGGCATGTAGTCGTTGAGCGTTTTGTGCGCCGGGCCGTTGAACGGATCTTCGGTCCAGCGCGGCAGCGGGATGCCGATGGGCAGCTTGCGCAGATCAATCGCTTGCAGATCAGCCACGGCGCGCTGGGCGTCTGCCAGCGTGACGATGCGGCTGGTCATTACCTGCACGTTGCGCTTGACCAGCTCATCGCGGAACGAAATATCCTGCTCGCTGGCGTTTTTGCCGGGCAGCACCGTGCCGCCGGGCTGGAACGGCCGCCAGTCGGTGGCGCAGGGCTTGCCCACGGCAAAGCGCTTGCGCTGCGCATGCACAAAGTCGCGCAGCACAAGGGCGTCTTTCACATCGATATGCAGGTTGGCGCGGCGCATGATCGCATCGTCTGAAAAGCCGATCAGCGCCAGATCAATCGCATCCGGCGCGTGGCAATGCGTGCACGCCGTGCCATCTTTGGCGCTGGCTTTGCGCCATACCGCCAGGCCGCTTTGATACACCTCTTCGGTTTTGGCCACTGTCCATGCGGCTGCGCCGGGCGCGAGCATGGCCGCGGTGGCCGGCACGCCCACCAGTTTTTTCAGGATTGCGTAATCGCTTTTGAGTTCTGCATCTGAAATAAAGCTGGCGTCGTGCGCTGGCATGACGGCGGACGCAGTGCGCGCCTTGCGGATGAAATCAGCCTCGCTCATGGTGCCCGGAATCGCAGGGAACACGCCGAGGCCCTGCCCCGTGGCGCCGTGGCAGGTCGCGCACGAGCTTTGGTAGCCAGTAGACAGCTTGCCCGCCGGCGTGCCGCCAGTGCTGGCGGCATAGGCGGGCGGCTCCACGGCCGGGCATTCAAACAGGCCTTTGCCGGATACCGGCGGCGGCACTGGCGTTGCGGTTGCGGTCGGTGTGGGCGCTGGCGTTGTGCCGGGGCTTGGCGCGGGCGTTGGCGCTGGTGAGGCGCTTGGCGTAGCGGTAGGCACCGGCGCTGGCGATGCTGCAGGAGATGGCGCCGGCAAACCACCACCCACGGGCGGCGCGGTACCGGGCGTGCTGCCCTCCTCACCGTCTCCACCGCATGCGGCAACCAGCACCGCGAGCGTGATCGCGCTCACCCCGCGGCGCATCCCCAAAACGCCACTTGCCACTGCATGCTTCATTTGTACCCCTTGCACTGCGCCCCGCCGGCGCGAAAGTTTGCTGCTGAACGACAGACCGGGCGATGCAACTGAAGTTTCGGGTTAACCCACGCGAACGCCGACCGCTTGTCGGGTCGTGCGCAGGTGCTCGTGGGTGAAGTTGCAGGGTTTTTGTAGCGACGATCTAAAACTACGCAATATCCATGCGGGTTTTGGGGCATTTTGGCTTGGAAAGGCGCATGGATATTGCGTAGTCTATTCCAGCAATTCGATCTTTTGCGTGCCGGCCCATCGCGCACCGGCATCCAATCGCACCGGCCGTTCAATCGCCGCCGCCTCAACACACACAAAATGCTCAAAACCGTCTGCGGGCAGGTCAGCAATCTTTTTGGTCAGCGCAGCACCGGGGTTCCACACCACCACATCGGCAAATCCGGTTTGGCTGATGCGCGCTGCACCGCGCGCGTCGCGCAGCACAAGCGGTTGCGGCACCGCGTGATAGCGGCGGTCAATCTCGCCTTCAAACTGCACCGGCTCGCCTTCTGCGGCAGCGAGCCGGCCACCCGCAGCCGAGTCAGTGAATGCGTGATTTTCCAGGCCGTGCAATTGCGCGCTGGCACGCTGCACTGCGAAATAGGTATGCAAGGCAGCAGTGAAGGCAAACGGCTCGCTGCCTGTGTTTTGCACCGTCAAGCACATCTCCAATGTCTCACCGGAAAACACGGCATCAAGACGCAGCGCAAACGCATGTGCAAACACCGCGCGCGTTTTGGGGCTGTCGTGCAGTTCAAAGGCAAACGCGCCCTGCCCGTCCGCACGCGGCGGCAGTTCGAGCGCCTGCCACGCCAGCTCACGCGCAAAGCCATGCTTGGGTAGCGGCCCATCGCCAGCGAACTGCGGAAAAATCACCGGCACGCCGCCGCGAATCGCGCCCAGCCCATCGAGCTTCGCCAGCGGGCTGAGGTAAAGACGTTCCACGCCGCTAGCCGTGCGCCAGCCGCAGATGTGGCCGCCGTGCGGCGCTACTTGGACTTGGGCACCGTTGGGGCTATGAAAGGTACGCAGAGCTGAAGTGGATTGCGATTCAGGGTCAGTCATTGATTTCTCTAAAAGCGAGGGGGCTTCGACAGGCTCAGCCCGAACGGTTCGGGGCTTTCTTGAAACTCCAGAAACAATCTCCGCAATATCCATGCGCCTTTTCAGCCAATTTTGGCTGAAAAGGCGCATGGATATTGCGTACCTGCCTTTTTAAACCCCTCAAACCACTCAAAAATCCACTTCTCGGCATCATCCGCCTTGCCCTTGCCCACCAGTGGTGGC
>JBOFGW010000294.1:0-13259 GCA_051649325.1 Burkholderiaceae bacterium
TACAGATTCAAATGATCTGAGTTTTTTTGGTTGATTGGAGGGGTCTTGACCCCTCCTTTTTTATGTGTTGTGGAGATTGAAATGAAAGTCTTGCTGATCCTACATTGGTTTGCGTTGTTCCTGTTTGGGGGAGTCGCTGCTGCGCAAAGCGCTGACTCCGTAGCTATGCGTGATACTGTTGTCATAACGGCAGCGAAACAAACGCCAGTGGAAGACTTTTTTAAGTTGCCGGTTTTTACAAGTGCCCGACTGTCGCCAGATGGAAAGTACGTCGCGTACCTTAGAGAGAATAAGGGTCGCATGAACCTTGCGGTCATGGACGTTGTTACGCGAAAGCGCGAGTTCGTTACAAACTATGATGACGCAGACGTAAGCACATTCACTTGGATCAACAATGATCGAATGATTTTTGAGGTTGACAATCTCAAAGCGTCAGTCGCTGCAGACGATATCGCAGGGCTGCGCGCGATCAACAGGGACGGATCTGAACCCCGTAGCCTTACCGACGGATCGCTGGCCACGACAAACAGTCGTTTGTTAGGAACGGGTCGTGGCATGTCTCCACGAGCTCAGTTTTTTAGCCGAGTAAGTTCCGGTGATCCGAGCGACATAATTGCTATCGAAGCGTTTCAGGCGCCAATTCGCACAACACTATATCGCGTAAACACGAAAACTGGTCGTGCTACCTCAATTGTAGGAGACGTGCCAGGTAACGTGTTGAATTGGGCATTGGATGCCAACGACGTTCCACGGGCGGTCGAAACGCTCTCAGAAGGAACAGCTGCTGTTTTTGTTAAAGATGAGGCTAAGAGTCCATGGCGAAAGGTGATCGAATACTCCGCATTTGGTGGGCAAGGTTTTGAACCTCTGCGATTCGGGCCAGATGGACAGCTTTACGTTAGCTCTCGCTTAGGCCGAGACACTGCGGCGATCTATCGCTTTGACTGGGCGAGTGGAGCCCCGGCAAAAGACTATGTATTCGCTTTGAAAGATTTTGATTTGGGTGATGGTTCGATGGACTTTGGTGGTTCTAAAAGTGGTGGATTGATCTTCGATTCGAAGACGAAACAGCTTTTAGGCATTAGGTTCAACGCCCAACGTGACGAGGTGTTCTGGGTCTCCGAGGAAATGCGGGCCATTCAGAAGCAAGTGGACGAGGCGCTCCCTGGCCGTGCGAATCTGATCCAAGGTTCACCCCACAGCGATACGGGCATGTTGCTGGTGGCGTCTTTTGCAGACTCGTCACCGGCCAGCTACCTCTTGTTTGATAGTAAGGCGAAGCGCTTAGTGCAAATTGGGCAGCAAAGACCTTGGATCAATTCCAAGACCGCTGCACAAGTAGATTTCATTCGGTATAAAGCAAGAGACGGATTGTCTATTCCAGCCCTAATCACCTATCCGCCAGGGCGCGCGCGTAAGAATCTGCCTTTGGTAGTCCTTGTTCATGGTGGACCATATGTGCGAGGAATTAATTGGGGCTGGGATAGGGACGCACAATTTCTCGCCTCTAGAGGGTACTTAGTGCTTGAGCCAGATTTTCGTGGCAGCACTGGCCATGGTTGGCAACACTACAAAGCTGGCTGGAAACAATGGGGGCTAGCTATGCAAGATGACTTGGAGGATGGAGTTAAGCACTTAGTTGCGCAAGGAGTGGTTGACTCAAAGCGTGTTTGTATAGCAGGTGCCAGCTACGGTGGATATGCGACTGTAATGGGCTTGATCAAACACCCGGGCACGTACAAGTGTGGCGTCAGTTGGGTGGGGGTCACGGATATTGATCTCTTATATACGGTTGGATGGAGCGATACGGCGGGAACTGATTGGGCCAAATTTGGAATGCCAGTGCTGGTGGGCGACAGAGAGAAAGATCGCGCGCAAATCCTTGCAACGTCAGCAGTTGAGCAAGCCGCTCGCCTGAAAGCACCGCTCATTCTCGCTTATGGAACCGCCGATGTTCGCGTACCCTACGATCATGGGAAACGCCTTGTGTCTCGCGTTAAAGAACACAATCCCTTTGTTGAATATGTTGAATACGCGGGCGAGGGACACGGTTGGCGCAAATTGGAGACGAATGTGCAGTTCTGGACAAAAGTGGAGCAGTTCCTGGAAAAGCACATTGGCGGTGATTGAATTCTCCATAACCTGTTCTGTTAGATTTCGCTCATTAAGAAAGAACAGCAAAAAAGGCTGGATCGTTCGAAATGAGCGACATTTCAATCACTAGCTGACTCAAACCGACCGTAAATTTGGACTTACTTAAACCAGCTAGATGCTCCTTAGCCGCAAAAATGCTGAGCTCTAATTCAGTTGATCTGTTGGTTTGACAGCCGGGCTGGGTAGGTCGTAGGAGTCGTTGCTAAAAAATGCGTGCGAGGCATTAAGCAACTTTGTCAATTGTCTCAAGATAGACGCTTGGCCCTAAGAGCGGTTGATGTCGCGAGACTTATTTTGCGCATTCGGGAAAATAACCCGATAGAATCAACAGTGAACTTTTTTAGGTGAGCACTACCCTTGGTTTTATCGCTGTCCTTTCTCTCACTGAGTTTATGGGGATTGATATGAAACTCAACCTGATTGTTGTTGGTATTTTCGTGGCATATGGTGCTATCAATCCTGTTTTCGGCCAGGACGCGCAAAAGATTGAGCGCGTTGAAGTTACTGGATCATCTATCAAGAGGATCGACGGTGAAACGGCACTTCCCGTCACGATCATTACTAGAAGTGACATCTTGAAGCTTGGAGTGCAGAGTACCTCTGAGCTTGTTGATAAAGTTTCTGCGAACAATGGCGGCGGTTATGCGGCAGCGCTGGGTTTGGGGGATTCTGCTAGACCGGGTTTTTCCGGCGCTTCGCTTAGGGGGCTTGGATCCAACAATACTCTGGTGCTGTTAAACGGTAGACGTCTTGCGGTCTACGCGTTTGATGGCGGAGGAGTGGATCTAAATTCGATCCCCTTCGATGCAATTGACAGGGTAGAGATATTAAGGGATGGTGCCTCCGCGGTTTATGGTTCGGATGCCATTGGCGGTGTTATCAATTTCATTACGCGCAAAGATTTTGTAGGCGGGTCTTTAAACGCCAGCATTGGGGTGCCTCAAAAATCTGGTGGTGGAAGCTATTACACGGCTGGCGGCGCCTACGGATTTGGGGACCTTAGTACGGATAAGTTCAACATTCTTGGCGCGTTAACGATCAAGAAAGAGAAATCGCTTAAGTCGAATGCTCGCAGTTTCTCCAACACGGCCTTCATTCCAGAAGGTCCGGTTGATAACACCAGTGGCAATGCCTTTCCGGCGAATATCGCGACGCCCGATGCTTTTGTGAATCCATTTGCTCCTGCATTTGGTCGCAACTGCTCGCCACCACTGTCTTTTGGTCGAACTCCAGATGAAGAGCAGTGTAGATTTAACTACGCTGCGGTAATTGACACTATTCCGCAAAAGGATCAAGTGTCCGGAATTCTGCGTGCAACGCTGCAGCTAAACGAAAACACTCAACTCGTGGGCGAGGCTGCACTGTCGAGGACTAAGCAGGTTTTTCGTATTTCGCCAACTCCCGCGTCCGAAGCTACTACTCGACCTGATCCGCTGACTGGAATAACAGCACAGTTGTTGTACCCAGCAAACGGAGCTTTTTATCCAGGCGCAGGAGTTGTGCCTGCTATCCCCGGCGTCACCCTCTCAGGTCCGCTGAATCTCTACTACAGAACGCTCGAGCTTGGGCCGCGCACGAATCAATCTACAGCGGACCAGGGTCGTTTTTCTGTAGGGCTGATAGGTGCTGTGGCGGGGTGGGATTACGACACAGCCTTGTCTCATGCCGAAAGCAAGTCGAAGGAAGAATATCTCGGTGGTTATGTACTTGAATCCCGCATCATTCCTGCAATGGCTACCGGTTTGATAAATCCTTTTGGATTTAATAACGGTGCGGGCCTAGATTTGCTTGCGAGCACTCAGTACATTGGGCCGACGCGCAATTCCAAATCCACGCGTGATACTTTTGATGCGCGCGCTAGTCGCGATATAGCGACGCTCCCTGCAGGTCCTCTCTCTTTAGCGGCAGGATTTGAAACGCGACGTGAGAAATTTAATGATGAACCACTCCCGATTCTGCGTACTTCAGACATCATAGGCGGCGGCGGAGATCAACTCCCTGTTGTGGGAGCGCGGACTGTGAATGCTGTTTTCGGTGAGCTAAACGTTCCAATACTAAAGGGTTTGGAAAGCCAAATTGCATTGCGTCATGACCGCTACAGCGATTTTGGAACTACGACAAACCCCAAAATCTCGTTGCGCTGGCAGCCAACGAACCAGTTCCTAATAAGAGCTTCAGCCGGGACGGGATTTCGCGCTCCGACCCTACCAGACCTGATTGCTCCGCCTGCGATTACCAATACAGGGGGGTCATACAACGATCCTTACTATGATGCAGTGATCGGATGCGACAACGTTTTTTCGGCAAAGTATTGCGGAGCACAGCTATCAAATCGCCAAGCCGGCAATCCACTTCTTAAGCCAGAGAAATCTAAACAATTCACCCTCGGATTGCTGTTTGAGCCGACGCGAGATGTTTCCATCGGCTTCGATCTGTTTCGCATCAATCAGAAAGATGTCATAGGCATCATTTTGGGAGATGTGAAACTTAATGACTTCATTAACAATTTCAATCCTACTACTCTCACCAGTACTAGTATTTATGCACCGGACGTAGTTACCCGCGTTGATCCTATTTCTGGTGCAACCGTAATCAACTATGTAGATAGCGCTTTCGAGAATCTAACGGAGCAGAAAACCTCGGGCGTTGATATTTCGATGCGGTTCAGAGTACCCAAAACCGCGATTGGCGACTTCACTCTGAAAGTTGATGGAACGTATCTTGATAAGCTTGAGCAGAGACTAAAAAATCAGCCTGAATTCACGCAGACCGTTGGTCAGTTCGCCCAGTTCGGTGCTATTGCTCGTTTCAAACATGTCACTGCGCTGACTTGGGATTACAACCAATGGAGCTCAACGCTCACCTATAACTTTCAATCTGGATACTACGACCAGTATCCAGATCCCCAAGGAAACATTCGCAAAGTATCGGCTTATGAGACTTGGGACGCGTTGCTTCAATACAAAGGGATTAAAAACCTGACGGTTAGCGCTGGCGTGCGAAACCTTTTGAATAAAAAGCCGCCGTTTACAAATCAGGATATATATTTCCAGCTCGGCTATGACCCTACTTACGCAGATCCAAGGCTGCGCACGTTTTATTTGACAGGGAATTACGAGTTTAAGTGACAGAAAAAAAGTTCTTACTTCTTACGTGACAAAGAGGCTCTGAGGAGCCTCTTCTTGTTTCTACGTAGAGCTTTAGGCCCCAGCTTGCATATTGCAATCGATTGCAATACCATGCGCTCCGAAAGCTGCTGGGAAAAGTTGAGCTTTGTTCGTTAGTGAAGATACAGGGCTTTGCTTCGGTTTTTTTTCCCAAAAAACAGGTATATTGCGCGGCTTAGACGGGCCTTGGTGCCTGAATGTCAACCTTCTTTCACGCTTGGGCCGCTCGGTCATAGAGGCAGGCGGATGGAGAAAACATGTTTTCGAAGATTTCTAAAGTGTCAGTGTGTGCCGCGTTTTTGATGGCGGTTGTGTTTGGGGTCGCAAATGTCAGCGCTCAGACTCCTGCGCCGGCTGCCGCTCCGGCAGCACCTGCTGCGGCGCCGGCCGCCGCTCCTGCTGCGCCAGCGCCTGTGGCAAATGCGCCTGCGGCTGCCAGCGTTGCGGTTGAAAATCCGTATGGTTTGAAAGCGCTGTGGGCACAAGGTGACATCGTCGCCAAAGCCACGCTGTTGATTTTGGTCATTATGAGCATGGGCAGCTGGTACATCATTTTCACCAAGCTATTTGAGCAGTCGAAGATGGGTCGCCAAGCCGCGGACGCTACCAAGAATTTCTGGTCTGCCGGTACCGTTCGTCAGGGCGCAGATGCGCTTAAGAACGACAGCCCCTATCGCTTCATTGCAGAGTCTGGACTTGAGGCTACTAAGAAGCATGATGGTCTGCTCGGCCAGATTGATCTTTCCAACTGGATCACAATGGGCATCTCGCGTGCTATCGATAATGTGCAGGCTCGCACACAAGATGGCCTTGCCTTCCTGGCTAGCGTGGGCTCCACCGCGCCGTTCGTAGGCTTGTTCGGTACGGTGTGGGGCATTTATAACGCGCTCGTGCGCATTGGTGTGTCTGGGCAGGCGAGTATTGACAAGGTGGCCGGTCCGGTGGGCGAATCGCTCATCATGACCGCGATTGGTCTGGCTGTGGCCGTTCCTGCAGTGCTGGGTTATAACTGGCTGGTTCGCCGCAACAAGGTTGCAATGGATAAGGTACGCGCGTTCGGCAGTGATCTGCATAGCGTGTTGCTCGCTTCCAGCACCCGCAAGTAAGCGCGTCTTCTAAAAGTCTGTGATTTCATGCGGGGCAGCAGGTGTTTGTTGGATGTAGCGCTTTTGTGCTGCGTAAACCGCTTGCTGCTCTACTGAGTCAACCTCTGAACACTCCAAGAAGGAGCCCGGCGCTATGGCTATAAACGTAGGGTCGCCCAGCGGGGACGAAGAACGTGTCGTCTCTGAGATCAACACCACGCCCCTGGTGGACGTGATGCTCGTGCTTTTGATCATCTTTCTGATCACGATTCCAGTGGTGACCACCTCTGTCAAGGTGGAGTTGCCCAAAGAAACCAATCAACTGCGCGAAACCAAGCCCGAGAACATCATTATCTCGGTGGATGCCAAGGGCCGCATGTTCTATTACGACACGCCAATGCCTACCGCGCGCGCAATCACGGATAGGCTCAAAAAGGTCTCTAAGCTTGATCCGCAGCCTGAAGTGCAGATTCGCGGTGACTTGGCCAGCAACTACGAGCCTGTTGGCCGCGTGCTCTACGCGGTGCAGAGCGCTGGTATCACCAAAGTCAGCTTCATCACAGAACCTGCTGCGCGCTAATCGAATTGAAGGAACCCGGTCATGGGAATGAATGTAGGTACGGGCGGCAGCTCGAACGAGCCGGAAGTGATGATGGACATCAACACCACGCCGCTCATCGACGTGATGCTGGTGCTCTTGATCATGCTGATCATCACAATTCCAATCCAGCTGCACAGCGTGCAGCTCAACATGCCAGTGGGCGCGCCGCCGCCCACGCAGGTGGAGCCGGAAAAAGTACGCATAGATATTGATGCGCAGAGCCAGGTGTTTTGGAATGCCGAGCTGGTCGACCGCGACGCGCTGCAGTCCAAGATGTTGGCGGCTGCTGCGCAGCCCACCCAGCCGGTGATCATCATCAGGCCGGACAAGGCTGCCAAATATGAAGTAGTGGCCAAGGTGCTGGCCTCTACCCAGCGTGCCAACCTCACCAGAATGACGGTGGCCGGCGCTGAACAGTTCATTGAATAAGGGGAGGGAAGACGCATATGGCTACCGCCCCCAAAAATGATCGCAGCCTAGGTATGCAGCCACCGATGCAGGTGCTGGATTACGCTGCTGCGCAGCGCAATCCGGGTAAGCACACCGTCGGTATCGCCGCGGTGATTTTGATCCATCTGCTGGTTGTATGGGCAATGATGACGGGTCTTGCTAAGAAGACCATTGAGGTGATCAAAAAGCCGGTTGAAGTGATGTTGGAGGAGTACAAACCTCCACCACCTCCGCCGCCGCCTCCGCCTCCGCCACCCAAGCAGATCGTCAAAGAGCCGCCACCACCCAACGCGCCGCCACCGCCGTTTGTGCCGCCGCCGGAAGTGCCTCCGCCTGTTTCAGCGCCGCCCGCGGTGATTGAAACAACGCCGGTCGCACCGCCGCCTGAATACAAGATCGAGCCACCGGCGCCGCCCGCGCCACCTGCGCCGCCCGCACCGCGGCCAGCCGTGATTCAGGGCGTCAGCTGCCCCACGCAGCCCGGCAAGCCCGAGTATCCGCGCAAGGCCTTGCAGGACCAGGTGCAAGGCACGATCGTGGTGCGTGCTACGGTGAATACGGATGGGTCGGTGAGCAACCCGTCAATCCACCGCACCAGCGGCATGAGCGGCACGCAAGCGCGCATGTTCCAGAGCGCGATTTTCTCCAACATCACCGGCTACAGGTGCGGTGCGCAGGAAAGTCCCGTAACGGTTGAAGTGGAATACGTGTTTAAGGTCACTGATTAGATACGTGGCAGCGAACAAAAAGCCCGGCTCCCGCCGGGCTTTTTTGTGCGTTCTAAAGGGTGTTTACGCAATATCCATGCGGGTTTTGAGCCATTTTTGCTCCAAAACCCGCATGGATATTGCGTAGTATCAATTGAAACGCACGCTAATTTATGGATAACAGCATTTTGCGTTAATGCTGCGTATGCATACTGCATGCGATCTTCATTCCCGCAAATACAGCGGCGGCTCAGTGGCCAAGCCTATAATTCAGTTCCATTGAGTCTGCGGCAGCGCAGACTTTTATTTTTGTGCTTGGCCCATGAATCAGACAGTCCGCACCCGTTTTGCTCCCTCGCCGACAGGCTTTGTCCACATCGGCAATATTCGCACGGCGCTCTTTGCCTGGGCGTTTGCGCGCCATCACGGCGGTGAGTTTCTGCTGCGGATTGAAGACACAGACCAAGAGCGTTCTACGCAGGCCGCGGTGGATGTGATGCTTGAAGTGATGGATTGGCTCGGTCTGAATTACGACAATCCCGGCGACAAGCTGGTGTACCAAATGCGGCGCATGCCGCGCTACAAAGAGGTGCTTGCGCAAATGCTGGCCGATGGCCGCGCGTACCACTGCTACATGAGCATTGAAGCGCTGGACGCGCTGCGCGAAGCGCAAACCGCGCGCGGTGAAAAGCCGCGATACGACGGCACGTGGCGGCCCGAGCCGGGCAAAAAATTGCCGCCGGTTCCTGCAGGCGTGCAACCTGTCGTGCGCTTTCGCAATCCTGTGGCCGGGCTGGTGGCCTGGGACGACATGGTCAAGGGTCGGGTTGAAATTGCAAACGCCGAGCTGGATGATCTGGTGATCGCGCGCCCGGACGGCACGCCTACGTACAACTTCTGCGTAGTGGTGGACGATATCGACATGGACATCACCCACGTGATCCGCGGTGATGACCATGTGAACAACACGCCGCGGCAGATCAACATCATGCATGCACTCAATGCCAAGCACGTGCCGCAATACGGCCACACGCCCACAGTGCTCGCACAGGACGGCATGAAGATCAGCAAACGGCGCGGTGCCAAGAGCCTGCTGCAGTATCGCGATGAAGGCATTCTGCCCGAGGCAATGATCAACATGCTGGCGCGGCTGGGCTGGAGCCACGGCGACGATGAAGTGTTTACGCGCGACGATCTCGTGCGCTGGTTTGACGTAGCCGGCATCAGCACCGCAGCAGCGCGCTTTGACCCGGAAAAGCTGCTCTGGCTCAACGGCGAGCACATCAAGCGCACAGACACGGCGCGCCTTGCGCAAGATGTGCTCACGCGTTTGCAGCAACGCGGCATTGCAACCGCCGGCGGCCCGCCGCTTGGAGATGCCGTAAGTCTGTTCAAGGACCGTGCGCAGACAACTGTGCAACTCGCGGACGAAGTCGCCATGTTCTACAGCGCACCGGCCGTGGATGAAGCGCTGGTCAAAGCGCACATCACCGATGCCATCAAACCCGCGCTCAAGCTGTTTGCGCAGAAATTGCCGGCCGATGGCTGGAGCAAAGACGCTGTGTCCGTCGCGGTCAAGGCAACGCTGGCTGAAGCCGGCTTGAAAATGCCGCAACTGGCCATTCCGCTGCGCGTTGCGGTGGCCGGAAAAACGCAGACACCGGCGCTGGATGCGGTGTTGGCGCTGTTTGGCCGCGAAACAGTCCTGGCCAGGATTTCTGCCGTCTTGTAGAAGCGGTTTTCCAATTGTTTTGGCCGCAGCTTTTGACGGCCAAAGCATTTTCAGGTTAATATTGAAGGCTCGCTTGATGCAGTTTTTCGGCCCCGTTAACTAGTTCGGCCGGGGGTATAGCTCAGCTGGGAGAGCGCTTGCATGGCATGCAAGAGGTCAGCGGTTCGATCCCGCTTACCTCCACCAGCAACAAGCGAGATGTTGTTGCAGTACCGGTTTTTGCCTCGTCCCTATCGTCTAGAGGCCTAGGACATCGCCCTTTCACGGCGGTAACCGGGGTTCGAATCCCCGTGGGGACGCCACAGTTTTGTGAGGTTTGCCGCGCTGGTTTTAAGCGGCAAGCGCATGCAGATGTAGTTGGAGCGGTAGTTCAGTTGGTTAGAATACCGGCCTGTCACGCCGGGGGTCGCGGGTTCGAGTCCCGTCCGCTCCGCCAAAAATATAGCCCCGCCTCGTGCGGGGCTTTGTTTTTGCTGCGCAACTTTGCTACATGCTGCAATCGACGAAAATCAAATAGTCATTACGCAATATCCATGAGGGTTTTGAAGCAATTCCGGCTCAAAACCCGCATGGATATTGCGTACTGTGCTTTAAAACGCCCTTGAACGGCTAAAGCGGTGCTTTGCGCGGAGCCCATCAGAGGCACGCGAAAACAGCGTGTCCGGCTCCATCACATCCTTGCGTTGAACTGAAGGCAAGGAGTTTGTTTATATGCAGCCAAGCACGCATCAAAAGGCAATCAGTACGGTTTCGTTCACGCTGCGCACCGTGCAGCCCGGCGATGCGGACGCGCTTAGCGCGCTGATAGAGAGTTTGTCGGGTGAAGAACGGCGTTGGCGCTTTCACGGCACCATGAACGGTGTGTGCAAGCAGACGCTTAAGCGCTTGACGTGTGTGGACTCAGTGGAGCATGTGGCTTATGTGGTGCATGCGCAGGGCGAATGCGGCACCGCGCTGATTGCGGATGGGCGCTTTGCACTGGATGACCACTCTGGCCGTTCAGAGATCGCGCTCATGGTTGCACCGCAATGGCGAAGGCGTGGCATCGGCCGGTTATTGACCAATGCGTTGATGCGCGCGGCATCGCAGATCAGTGTGCGGGCCTTGCACGGCACAGTCATGCTGGAAAACATCGCCATGCAGCAGCTGCTTTATTACAGCGGCTTTGAGTGTGAGTCGCGCGCGCACGTTGCCGGCTTGCTGCGGTATGCCGCCACACTTTCACCAGAGCTCATCACACTGCAACCATGCGCTAGCGACAGGCGCGTTTCTCGTCGCGTACCCACCTTGATTTCTTCACCATGGACGGTGCGGCGATCACTGCGTGGGCTGGAGGTCTAATCATGCACAACACACAAGTCACCCAGTTACCCACCCGCCGACCGTCACTTGCGCTTGTCATCGGTAGCGGCGGCGTGCGCAGTATTGCCGCCGCTGGCATCATTCAAGTGCTGGAGCGCGAAAACATCGTGCCCGACCTGATTGTTGGCTGCAGTTCAGGGGCGCTGATTGGATCAACGCTGGCCATGAAAATGCCGAGCGACGAAGTGCTCAGTACCGTGATGAAATTTTGGTCCGACGAGCTGACGCAACAGCGCAAGTGGCTTTCATACGCGCAAATCGTCGCGCCCAAACTGGCGCGGTTCGGCCCGTCGTTTTCTCTGCGTGATGACCGGCTGATTCGCAGCGCGTTGGAACAAGGTTTTGGTGAGCGGCGCATTGAAGATTTGCCGATTGCGCTGCGCATTACGGCTACCAGCGCGCAGGACGGACGGCCCGTTGTGTTGACGCGAGGGCGTGTGGTGGATGCGGTGCGCGCGAGCATGGCGGTGCCCATTTTGTTTCCTAGTGTTGAGGTGAACGGGCAGCGCTTGTTTGACGGCGTTTTATCGGACCCTTTGCCGCTGAGCGCGGCGCGTGATGCGCGCGTGGTGATTGCGCTTGGCTTTGCTGGTGCAATGCCGCGCCGCATCGACCGCATGTCGCGTATGGTTGCGCAAACCAGTACAGCACTGATCAACAACCTGATGCAGGCGCGTGTTGAAGCTGCGTGTGCGCAGGGCCAGCAAGTGATCAACATCGAATTGCAGCTCACTAAGCGGGTCGGGCTTTGGCAAACCGACGCGCTGCCGTATTTGTTTGAGCAAGGACAACAAGCAGCGTTGGCGCGGCTTGACGAAATCAAAGAACGGCTGAGCCATCGTTCGTCATGCGATGCGCCGAGCATGCATACGGCGCCCCTTGCAATTTGATAATCAAATCAATTCTGCAAACAGAGCAATTACGCAATGGTTTTTAAGAGCTAGAGACGTGTTGCAAATGTGTCTGGCTTGGTATGCTGTTGTTCATGCAGACCAACGCGCTCACACAAGACAAACAAGAATCACAGGGTCAACCAGCAGAGTCGGCGCGCGAACTGTTTCCCGCGCTGTACAACGAATTGCGCAGGCTGGCGCGCTCACGCTTGGCATCGGGTGGCCGTCACACCTTGCTCGATACGTCCTCACTGGTGCACGAAGCGTTTTTGCGCATGCAGCGCGAAGGCAGCGTCGATCCCAAGAACCGTGATCACTTCATGGCGTACGCAGCGACCACCATGCGCTCAGTGGTGATTGATTTTGTGCGCCGGCGTACCGCAGACCGGCGCGGCGGTGGCGCAGAGCACATCACGCTCAACACGCAAGTGGCAGAGTCACTTGGTGCGAGCGATGATGAAATACTCGCCGTGCATGACGCACTCGAAACGCTGGGCAAAGTCGATGCGCGGCTGGTGCAGGTGGTGGAGATGCGCTACTTCGCCGGACTCACCGATATTGAAATCGGTGCAGCACTCGGCGTAACAGACCGTACGGTGCGGCGTGATTGGGAACGCGCACGTTTGCTGCTGGCAGACATCCTCGGGCGCTAGCACTGCCCGTACCCGGCGGCATGATGCATGTCCGGTTGCGCTGCCGGCTTGCGTTATACGGTGTGATTTGACAGATCGCCTCGGCTAATGATTTCCGACAAAGATACACAGCACCGTCTGCGCAGCGTCAATGCACTGCTTCAGGCAGCGCTGGCATTGCCGCAAGAAGAGCGCGCACCCTGGCTTGGCACGCTGCCACCGGAGCAGCAGGCCTTTGTGCCGTTGGTGCAATCTATGCTGGCGCGTGCAGCGGTAGAAACCGATACCTTCATGCAGCGGCCCGCCGGGCTTGCACTGGCCAGCGATGCGGATGAAGATTCCTTTGCTGATGTGCCCGGCGATCAAGTGGGGCCGTATCGTCTCATCAGTGAGCTGGGCGCAGGCGGCATGGCCACCGTATGGCTGGCCGAGCGTGCCGATGGCGTGCTCAATCGGCAGGTTGCACTCAAGCTGCC
>JBOFGW010000295.1:0-3707 GCA_051649325.1 Burkholderiaceae bacterium
GGTTCGGCATGTGCTGTTCATCTGCGTGGGCCTTGCTGCGGCGGTGATCGTATTTCGCGTGCCGATGGCGGTGTGGCAGCGGCATGCGCCGGTGCTGTTCCTGGCCGGCATTGCGCTGCTTGTTTTGGTTCTCATTCCCGGTATCGGCAAAAACGTAAACGGCGCGAACCGGTGGATTCCGCTGCCGGTCTTCAATTTTCAGCCATCGGAAGTGATGAAGCTTTTCATCATTCTGTACGGGGCGGATTACGCGGCTCGAAAACAAGCGGTGCTCAAACAGTTCAAGCAAGGGCTACTACCGATCATCATCGCCGTGGGTGTGGTGGGGGCGCTACTGCTTCTGCAGCCTGATCTCGGTGCGCTGATTGTGATTTCTGGGATCGCAGTATCCATTTTGTTTCTAGGCGGCATGAGTCTGCGCATTTTTCTAGGCACCGTATTGTCGCTTGCCGCGGCCTTTGTTGCGGTGATTGTGCTCTCACCCTGGCGCAAAGACCGCATCTTTGCCTACCTGAATCCGTGGGATGAAAACAATGCGCTGGGTAAAGCGTATCAACTGACGCATTCGTTGATTGCGTTTGGTCGTGGAGAGATTTTTGGTGTCGGGCTGGGTGGTAGCGTGGAGAAGCTCCACTACCTGCCGGAAGCGCATACCGACTTCATCATGGCCATTGTGGCGGAAGAGCTCGGGTTTACGGGCGTTCTGCTCGTGGTTGCGCTGTTCTACATCGTCACACGCAAAGCCTTTGTCATCGGGCGTCAAGCGGTCAAGCTCGATCGCATCTTTGCCGGATTAGTTGCGCAAGGTATCGGTTGCTGGATTGGTTTGCAGGCGTTCATCAATATCGGCGTCGCTAGTGGATTGTTGCCTACAAAGGGTTTGACTCTGCCTTTCATCAGCTACGGCGGTTCGGCCATGTTGATGAGTTGCGTGGCTATGGGCGTGCTGTTTCGGGTGGATTACGAATGCCGGCAGATGATGAAGGGGCGGCGGGTATGAGCCACTTGGTCATCATGGCGGCGGGTACGGGCGGGCACATCATGCCGGGCATTGCTGTTGCGCAAGAAATGCAAAGCCGGGGCTGGAGCGTGAGCTGGCTCGGCACTTCGCACGGGATGGAGAACCGCTTGGTGCCGCCGCGCGCTATCCCGATGGACGTGATTCGCTTTTCAGGAATGCGTGGAAAAGGCGTGCTGCATGCGATTGCCGGTGCCTACCATCTGCTTGCAGCCTTCTTCGGCTGTCTTCGCATACTGCGCCGCCGCAGCGCAGATGCCGTTCTTGGGATGGGTGGGTATGTCTGCTTGCCGGGCGGGCTCGCGGCTTGGCTGCTGCGCAAGCCGCTCGTTCTTGTGAATGCAGACGCAAAGTTGTTGCTCTCAAACCGCACACTCAGCTCGTTTGCGGATCGAATCTGTTTTGGTTTTGCTGGGCCTGATGCGCAATCGGCGAGGCATGGAGTGGTGACGGGCAATCCAGTGCGGGCGGAGATCAGTGCGATCGCCGAGGCCAGTACGCGGTTCGCGGGGCGCGCCGGACCGTTGCACGTACTTGTGATCGGTGGAAGCCTGGGTGCCAAGGTGCTGAATGAAGTGGTGCCAGCCGCGATAGGTCTACTGCCGGAGCATGCGCGGCCGCGGATCAAACATCAGTGTGGCAGTGCGGCGCTCGCCGATGTGCAGGCGGCATATCGTGCTGCAGGAATTGACGCGCAAGTCATGCCGTTCATCGATGACATGGCTGCGGCGCTGGCCGAGGCTGATGTGGTCGTATGCCGTGCCGGTGCGATCACGATCAGCGAGCTGTGTGCCGCGGGTGCAGCAAGCGTGTTAGTGCCGCTGATTGTGAGTACAACATCGCACCAGCGTGACAATGCGCAGTGGCTTGCTAAACAGGGCGCGGCGATGCATCTGCCGCAAGCCGAACTCACTGCGCAGAAGCTCGCGGATTTACTGAGTGGTTTGACGCGTGATGCGCTGCTTGCCATGGCGCAGGCGGCACGTTCGAGCGCGAGCGCAAATGCTGCTGCACGTGTCGCCGATGAAATTGAAAAGTTAACGAAATGAAGCACGCGATCAAACACATTCACTTTGTGGGCATTGGCGGGTCCGGCATGAGTGGCATTGCAGAGGTGATGTTCAACCTGGGCTATGCCGTTAGCGGATCAGATCAGGCTGACAATGCAGTCACGCGCAGATTGGCTGGCCTGGGCATCAAGATCTTTACTGGGCATGATGCGCTGCATATTGCACAGGCGGATGCGGTGGTGACTTCAACTGCGGTTCAAGCCAGCAACCCTGAAGTGATTGCCGCCCGCGCTGGGCGTATTCCCGTAGTGCCGCGGGCGGTCATGTTGGCCGAGCTGATGCGTTTGAAAAAAGGCATTGCCATTGCTGGAACGCATGGCAAGACTACAACTACTTCGTTAATGGCAAGCGTGCTTGCCGAGGGCGGGTTTGATCCCACTTTTGTGATTGGCGGCAGATTGAACAGCGCCGGTGCCAACGCGAAGCTAGGGAGCGGGGAGTACATCGTGGTGGAGGCGGACGAATCAGACGCCAGCTTTCTGAACCTGCTACCGATCATCGCCGTCATCACCAATATCGACGCCGACCACATGGATACCTACGGCCACGACTTTGCGCGTTTGAAGCAAGCCTTTGTCGACTTTACTCACAAGCTCCCGTTCTATGGAACGGCTGTGCTCTGCGTGGACGATCCGCACGTTCGGTCCATCATTCCTTTCGTAAGCAAACCGATTACCACTTACGGCTTTTCAGCGGATGCCGAGATTCGCGCTGTCGATCCGCGGGCGGACGGTGGCTACATGCATTTCACCGCTTTGCGGCCTAGCGCGGCAGCACTATCTGTGACTTTGAACCAGCCTGGTATGCACAATGTGCTGAATGCGCTTTCCGTGATTGCCGTAGCCTCAGAGTTGGGCGTAGAAGACGCCGCCATCCAGCGCGGTTTGACTGGATTCAATGGAGTAGGGCGCCGTTTTCAGCGTTATGGCGATCTGCGCACGCGTGCCGGCGCGCTGTTTACGCTGGTGGACGACTACGGTCATCATCCAGTGGAAATGGCGGCAACGCTTGAGGCCGCACGCGGCGCATACCCTGGCCGGCGCCTCGTTCTTGCATTCCAGCCGCATCGATATACACGTACACGCGATTGCTTCGAAGATTTCGTCAAGGTTATGTCGAGTGCCGATGCACTGCTGCTTGCTGAGATCTATCCGGCCGGCGAAGCACCGATTGTCGCTGCCGATGGCCGCGCGCTGGCCCGGTCTGTGCGCGTTGCCGGAAAGCTCGAACCGGTATTTGTTGAAGAGATCAGCGCCATGCCGCAGGCAATATTGGACTGTGTGCGCAGCGGTGATGTGGTCATCACGATGGGCGCAGGCTCCATCGGCGGTGTTCCAGCAAAAGTGTTGGAGCTTGCCCAATGAGCGTGCGATTTGGCAAAGTCGGCGTGTTGATGGGCGGCGCCTCAAGCGAGCGCGAGGTCTCTTTGATGTCGGGTACCGGAGTGCTGGCTGCACTGAAAGGCGCAGGGATTGATGCGCACGGATTCGACACCGGCAATCGCAGCCTCGCGCAGCTGGCGGAGGAAAAGTTTGACCGCGTGTTTATTGCGCTGCATGGACGGCACGGCGAGGATGGAAGTCTGCAAGGCGCACTTGAACTGATGGGAATTCCCTATA
>JBOFGW010000296.1:0-2771 GCA_051649325.1 Burkholderiaceae bacterium
CCACCATCTGCCAGCCATGCAATACACGTCGGCACAGCTCAATATCGCGAGAGCCAGGGATAGCAGCGGCCGGATCAAGCGCAGTGGATTCGCGCATGTTTTTCAGCACGTGCTGGGGTTCTTGTTGCCCTGCGACCCATTCCGCAGCGCTCATTTTGCGGAATTTCGCCAAAAAATCGAAGTTCTGCTCCTTGGAGTTTTCATCCAGCTTGGTGCCGCGAATCGGCCAAGGGCGAAGGGCATCTTTGGGGATAAATTTAAAGCTCATGATGGCGTCTCGGTGGTGGGTTAGTGGGTTGCACTATCCGCGCGCGCGCGAGCCAAGTCTTTTAGCTGTGTTTTTTATTGAGCCCAAAAGAAAACCCGCATTTCTGCGGGCTTTCCATCGCTTGGCCATCCCAAGCGCTGCGTTAGGCCGCCGCCATCCGAATCTTCCAATCATCATCACCGGCGTCGCTGGGCACAAAGCTCAGATCCGCTTGCAGCGTTGATCGATCCCGATCATTGCCATACTTCGGTTTCAGCAGCTGCACCACGTTCGATTCAATGATCACCCGGTTCTCAGCGACGGTGCCGTGCACGATTTTCATCGAACCCAGCGTATTGTTTTTGGCCACCGTAAAGGCGTTGAACGTAGTCAAATCCCGTGCCAGTAACTCAATTGAGCCTTTAGATTCGCGGTCCGTAATATCAACCGATTCCTCGCCCGGATTGTTGAAGTACTCGACTTTATTGCCCACCGACAGCTTGAAGCTCTTGAGGCTCCAGCCGGTGGTAATGCCGTAAAACTCCACAGTCGGGGTATCTTGGAACGTGACCGGACGCGGCGCAGGCCAGCCGGTTGAATTGCGCGCCAGAGCGACGGCAGAACTTGGATCGACAAACAAGCCCGTAAAGGTCCACTCCAGATAGGGCAAGTTTTGCGAGTCGAACATCAGCTCACAATCGCCTTTTGCACCCAGCAATCGATGCCGCTGGCCGTCAAGGTTAAACTCCATCGTTAGACTGGTCGTGCCCTCGCTGTCCGGTGTCAGTTCTACGCTAGTGGAGGCCACAATCGTGGTTTTAATCTTGCTGGCCAGGGCCAGAATTTCCCACTTCGGCACCGTGCCCAGCACGCCAGAGCTGACCAGCTCCGTCTTAAATTTGATCTTGCCGTGAATGCCGACGTGCAGTGCTTGATCGGCACCGAAGTTCGGGCGGTCAATATCACGGCTGACGGTATCGCCTTCCAGCGGCATGATTTCCAGCCCGGAGGTGACAATCGTATTGGCCGCAGCCAGCACCGCCAAAATGCCATACGTCGCCTCAACCGCCGCGTGCAGCACCACTTTCTTTGCACTTAATCCCATTACTGATTCTCCTCAGCGATTTCGTTGTCTTCTGCGCCCGGGCTTTCGTCCGTTGCTGCAGCGTTGAGCAATTTGCCGTCCGAATCCCGCGCACCGCCCGCCGTTGAAGGCTTGGTCAGCGTTTCGGTTTTGATGACGTTGCCGTCTTTGTCTTTGTAAATACGCATCGTTTCCTCACGCGTCGGGTTGTTGGATGTACTGAATCACGGGCAAAATCAGCCGCGCGCGGTGGCACAGCACACCGGCAAACATGGCTTCATCGACCTGTTCAATTTGGATATAGGCCTCTCGGCTCTCAGGGTCGGTCAGCTGCACCGTGTTGTTGAACGTTTCGGCGCGGAAGGCGGCGCGAATGGCGTCCAGCAGTTCGTCAAACACAATGCCGCTTTCCAGCTCATCCGACAGGGCCATAAAGCCCTCTATCAGCCAACGTTCGGCTTGCACGGTTGCGTCGTATGCCGCACCGGTTTCACGCATCGCCACACGTTTGATGTGCCAGCCGCGCAGCTGCTTGTCATGATTGGGGCTGCAATACAGCGCTTTCATCTCGACCTGCGCCGATGCATAGCGTGCGTAGCCATGCACCATGCCGATATCGGGCACGCGCTCCAGTACCGCCAGAATGTCTGACCGCACGCTCATGCTGGCCCCAATTGCCGCAGCATTTGTTCAATCGCCTGCCCAATGGCGCGGACGATGTAATCGGTTTGTCGGACCAAGGTGTCACGCACCATGTGGGCGGGCTTGGTACCGACCTTTGAAATCTTGCGGGCGATCAAAAACGCCACGCTGCGGGCTTCAGAGCCGGACAAACCCAGCTTGCCTTCCACCCAATCTTGTAACTCTTGCACCGGCGGGAAGTGTGGCTTGGTGCCCAATTCCACCGCTTCGGCGTAATCCACTTGCGTGCCGACCAAGCCAATCGTTTGGCCGCTCAGCTGCACGGTGTTGCTAAACCAACCACCGCGCAACGCGCCGGTGATACCAGTCGGCGATGCCTCGGAAATTTCGCGCTGCAGTAACAGCACAATGTCGTCCATTGCGTTGCCCAGCAAGGCGTTGGCAAGTGCTGGCGCACGCGTAAACGCTTGGCTTAGGCGCATGGCATCACTGGCGTCAATTTGAATATTCATAGCAGCTTACCTAGGCGCTGGCGCGGAAAGCGCTCGCGCTGGCTAAAGCTGACTTGCCCTTGCGCAGGCTCAATCCGCACGGCGGCATCCACACCCAGCACTTTGAAGTACTCGGTTTTGAGCGCGCTGGCACGTGATGCCCACGTTTGGGATTTGTTCCGGTGATCGACCGAATCCGCCTGAATCGTCGAATCCGAATCGCCCGCGTAATGCGAAGCCAACTCACCACACAGCACTGAAGCTGCGTAGCAGCAAACAGCGTATCGCTGTGGCAAAGGAATGGTGT
>JBOFGW010000297.1:0-14383 GCA_051649325.1 Burkholderiaceae bacterium
GGAGGGGCTTCGACAGAGCCTGCCCTGAGCCTGTCGAAGGGCTCAGCCCGAACGGATCGGGGTCTGTGCCTTGTAAAGTAACGCTCATGAATCCATCCGTCATCGCCGTCCATGCCCACCCATCGCACGCCTTCAGCAAAGCCGCGCAGTCGCAGATCAACTTGCTCGCCGGCCTGGGGGTGGAAGGCGATGCGCATTGCGGCGCGCTGGTGAAACATCGCTCGCGTGTGGCGCAAGACCCGACGCAGCCTAATCTGCGGCAGGTGCATCTGATTCATGCGGAGTTGTTCGATGAACTGCGCGCGCAAGGCTTTGCCGTCGCGCCGGGCGATTTGGGTGAGAACATCTCCACGCGCGGCATCAAGCTGCTATCGCTGCCCACAGGCGCGCGCCTGCGCATCGGCAGCGATGCGATTGTGGAAGTGACCGGCCTGCGCAACCCCTGCGGGCAGATTGAGAACTTCCAAACCGGGCTGCTCGCCGCCGTGTTGGGCCGCGGGTCAAACGGCGAGCTGATTCGCAAGACGGGTGTAATGGGCGTGGTGATTGCCGGCGGCGTGGTGCGCGCCGGCGATGCGATTGCGGTAGAGCTGCCGGTGGGTGAGCATCGTGCGCTGGAGCGGGTGTGATCTGTATAGTGACTACGCAATATTCATGCGCTTTTCCAGGCAAAAATGGCTGTAAAGGCGCATGAATATTGCGTCATTGGCTTCTGAAACAACCGTTTTGACGCAGACGCGCACGTGGTTGGAGCGCGCCGTCATCGGCCTGAATCTCTGCCCCTTTGCCAAAGCGGTGCATGTCAAACAGCAAGTCCGCTGGGTGGTGAGCGATGCGCCTTCTACGGCTGCACTCGCGCAGATGTTGCAGCATGAGCTTGCACTTTTGCGTGATGCAGACCCCGCGCAGATCGATACAACGCTGCTGATCCATCCGCAGGTGCTGCATGATTTTCTAGACTACAACGACTTTCTGGATGAAGCAGATGCGCTGCTGCAAGCGATGGAGCTGGATGGCGTGATCCAGATCGCGAGCTTTCATCCGCAGTATCAATTTGCCGGCACGGCGGTGGATGATGTGACCAACTGCACCAACCGCTCGCCATACCCCATGCTGCATTTGCTGCGCGAAGACAGCGTGGCGCGCGCAGTTGCGGCCACGCCGGATGCGGCGCACATCTACGAAAGAAACATGGCCACCTTGCAGCAACTGGGCATGGCCGGCTGGCGCGCGCTGCTGGAAAAGTAGCGTTTAAGTCGCTGCCCTGCCGCTGCCCCGCGGGTGCCTGCAAAACCCGCCAAACCCAATACTGGTGCGGGTTTACGCGTAACGTGGGTGATTCCCTTACACTGGTTGTGGAAATGCGCTTTGACGGTGGTAGATGGGAGCCGCGCCGTACAAGTGTCGTTTCAGTCTTTTAACGGAGCCTGTCATGAAGAAATTTGCATTGTTCGCCCTGATCTCCTGCGCGCTGCCATTTACGGCGCAAGCGCAATTTGCCAAGCCCGAAGATGCCATCAAGTATCGCCAGTCTGCGTTCTCCGTCATGGGCACGCACTTTGGCCGGATTGGTGCGGTCGTGCGCGGCGATGTGCCGTTTAATGCCGCGCAAGTCACAGCCAACGCAGAGATCGTGGCCGCCATGTCCAAGCTGCCCTACACCGCGTTTACAGCGGGGTCGGAGACCGGCAACACCAAGGCCAAGCCAGAAATTTGGAAAGAAAAAGACAAGTTCGATAAAGGCGCTGCCGACATGCAAGACGCCGTGGGCAAGCTGCTGGTCGCAGCGCGCGGCGGCAATCTAGACGACGTGAAGAAAGCCTTTGGCGCAGCAGGCCAGACCTGCAAGGCCTGCCACGACGAGTATCGGGCCAAGTAAGGTTCGCGCGGTAGTGAACTTCCCTCCCCTTCAAGGGGAGGGCTAGGGTGGGGATGGGTGCTTGCTGCTCAACAACTTACCCATCCCCCTCCTAACCTCCCCTTGAAGGGGGAGGGATGTAAGCGCAGGCTATTCACCTGTATTGAATTGCCAGATCAATGTGTTCTGGAAAAACGCCTCGCATTGTGAGGCGTTTTGTTTTGCTTCAACGGTTCACCACCCACCACACACCCGCGCCGCAAGCGCCCAGCAGCACCGCTGCAAATAGGCGGCTGGCCCATGAATCGTTGGCGGCGTGGCCACCGTGCGGGGCGTACTTGTCGCCCGAGATCATGGGTGTAATCAGGTTCTCGCGCTTTTTGTACAGGTAGTACAGCACTGCGGCCACGTGTAGCGCCACCAGCGCGAGGATGACCCATTCGTTGAGCTTGTGCAGCGAGGTAATCAAGCTCACCGTTGCGTTGCTGACAAACTTGGAAAGCGGCCCGGCGTTGGCAATTTCATCGTCCGCAAACAGGCCGCCCACGGCCTGCGCACCCAAGATAAACAGCAGGCCATAGACCGACAAGGCGCCCAGCGGATTGTGCCCCAGCGTGTTGCTGTGGCCGTCACGCAGGTACGCGAGCGCGCGAAACGGATTGGGCGGAAAGCTGGCAAAGCGCGCGTAGCGCGTGCCCACCAGGCCCCACAGAATGCGAAACGCAATCAATGCCAGAATGCTGTAGCCAAACCAAAAGTGATATTGCATCCAATTGCCGCCCACTTTTACGGTGACAAACGAGCCGATGATGCACACGACCAGCAACCAGTGGAACAGTCGGGTGGGCAGATCCCAGACGCGAACGTTAGGCACAGGTTCCTCCTTCTTCTGACAAGGTCTTGATTGGACAGACGTCTTTTAGCGCAGTTCTAACAAATGTGCATGCGCCATGAAAAAAGCCGCGGCCTATGCCGCGGCTTTTCGCGTGATGCAGTAGTGCGCTTAAGGAGCAATGATTTCCTGCGCAGGGTCGTCTTTTTTGACGGGTTTGATCAAATCTTCGCGCGAGATGCCCAGCCACTTGGTGATCGGCGCCATCACCAGCACCGACGAGTAGATGCCAAAGCAGATGCCGATGGTGAGCGCCAAGGCAAAGTAGTGCAGCGTGGGGCCGCCAAAGATCAGCATGGACAGCACCATAATCTGCGTTGTGCCGTGGGTGATGATGGTGCGGCTGATCGTGCTGGTGATGGCGTTGTCAATCACCTCGTCCACACCGGCCTTGCGCATTTTTCTGAAGTTCTCGCGAATCCGGTCGGCAATCACCACTGATTCGTTCACCGAGTAGCCCAAAATCGCCAGCATGGCCGCAAGCACCGCGAGCGAAAACTCCCACTGAAAGAAGGCGAAGAACCCGGCGATGATCACAATGTCGTGTAGGTTGGCGATGATGGCTGCAACGGAGAACTTCCATTCAAAGCGAAAGGACAGGTAAATCATGATGCCGATGATCACGACCAGCAGTGCCAGCGCGCCGTTTTCCGCCAGCTCTCTGCCCACCTGGGGGCCGACAAACTCTACGCGCTTGACCTGTACATCCGGCCCGCCTTTGGCCAAAAATCCGGCGGCCAGTTTATTGGCGTCAAACGCTTTTTTCCCGTTGACATCCACGCTTTGAAAAATGTCTTTGTTGGCGTCTTTCAGCGCGAGGCGCACCAGCAAATCGCGCGAGGTGCCAAAGTTCTGCACCTGCGGCTCGCCAATGCCCGCATCTTCAAGTGCCTTACGCACACCATCCGGGCTTGCGGGGGCGCTATAGCTGGCTTCCACCACCACGCCGCCGGTAAATTCGATCGAGTAGTTCAAGCCTTTGGTGACGAGAAAGAACACCGCCAAAATGAAGGTCACGACGCTGATGATGTTGAACACCAGCGCGTGGCGCATGAAGGGGATGTCGCGGCGAATACGAAACAGTTCCATGACGGTGCTCCCTTATGCCTTGTCCGCGGTGGCAACCGCTTTGCTGGTGGTCTTGCCGTCTTCCGGCTTCCATACTTGGCCAATGGAGATGCCGGTGAGTTTTTTGCGACCGCCGTAGTACAAGTTAGACATGGCGCGGGCCACCACCACTGCAGAGAACATGCTGGTGAGAATGCCCAGACAGTGCACCACCGCAAAGCCGCGGATCGGGCCGGAGCCAAAGGCGAGCAGCGCCAAGCCGGCAATTAGTGTGGTGATGTTGGAGTCAAGAATCGTGGCCCAGGCGCGCTCAAAGCCTTCATTGAGCGCCTCGGCTGCTTTCTTGCCGGCGCGCAGTTCTTCGCGAATGCGTTCATTGATGAGTACGTTGGCATCAATGGCCATACCGAGTGTGAGCGCAATGGCTGCGATACCGGGCAGCGTCAAGGTGACCTGAACCAAGGACAGCAGCGCAACCAGCAGCATCACGTTGGCGGCCAGCGCAATGACCGAGAAGATGCCCATGATGTGGTAGTAAATAATCATGAACACGGCAATGGCGATAAAGCCCCACAGCGTGGAGTTAAAGCCCTGCTGAATGTTCTCTTTACCCAGGCTGGGGCCAATCGAGCGCTCTTCAATAATTTCCATCGGTGCAGCCAGTGAGCCGGCCTTGATCAGCAGCGCCAGTTCATTGGTTTCTTGCGGCGTAAATTGCCCAGTGATCTGAAAGCGGTTGCCAAACTCGCCTTGAATCGTGGCCACTGAAATGGCCTCGCGCGTTTCTTTGCGGCCCACGCCTTCAATCAGCACGATCGCCATGAGTTTTTTCAGGTTCTCGCGCGTGACTTGGCGCATCACCGCGCCGCCTTGGCTATCCAGCACCACCGCTACCGCCGGGCGCTGGTTTTCATCAAAAGTGGCGGTGGCGTCGATGAACTGATCACCCGTCACCATCACCTGACGCTTGAGCGACACCTGGCTCACTGAACCGTCCCGTTTGCGCTCTTGCACTTGCTCGCCCAGGCCAGTGTTTTCCATGTCCACCAAGCGCACTTCCAGCGTGGCGGTGCGGCCCAGCACGCGCTTGGCTTCGGCCGGGTCGCTTACGCCGGGCAGCTGCACCACAATCCGGTCTGCACCTTGCTGCTGAATCACCGGCTCGGCCACGCCCAGCGCGTTGATGCGGTTATTCAGCGTGGTGATATTTTGCTTGAGCGCGTTTTCTTGAATGCTCTTGGCTGCGTCTGGCTTGATCGTGCCGCGCACCAGAAAGTCAGATCCGTCTGCAGCGGCGGCAAAGGCAAACTCCGGCACTCCATCGGTGAGCGCGCCAACAGCGCGCTGCGCCTCGTCGTTGCTGGAAAAACGCACCAGCAGCGCGTCGCCGGATTTTTCAATGCCGCGGTGGCGGATATTTTTTTCACGCAGCAGCGTGCGCAGCGTGCCTTGCGTGACATCGACGCGCTTGGAAAGTGCTGCAGCCATGTCTACCTGCATCAAAAAATGCACGCCGCCGCGCAAGTCCAAGCCCAGATTCATCGGGTTGGCGTAGATTTTGTGCAGCCACGCGGGCGAAGATGAAAGCTGGTTCAGTGCCACGGTGTACGTGGGCGCATCGACATCCGGGTTGAGCGCGGTGGCGATGGCTTCTTTGATACGCAGTTGCGTATCCACGTCCTTGGCGCGCACCCGCACCGACGGGTTGCGGTCGGCATCAAAGAACACGCCGTTGTGCGCCAGATTCGCCTTGCTCAAAATCTCTTCCACACGCGGGGCCAGCGCCGGATCAACCTTGACCGTGGCGCGTGCAGCAGACACTTGCACGGCCGGCTGCTCGCCAAAGAAATTGGGCAGCGTGTACAAAAATCCCAGGGCCACCACAATGGCGACCAGGATGTACTTCCAAATCGGGAATCTATTCATTTTCCGCTTCTAATTCGGCCGGAAGGGCAGCTTAAAACTGCTTGTACGCAGTATCCATGCGCTTTTTCAGCCATTTTTGCCTCAAAACCCCTATGGATATTGCGTGATTGCTTGCGTGACTGGGCGTTAGCGCTGCGTCAAAGCGCCTTGATCGTGCCCTTGGGCAACACGGTCTGCACCGCGGCTTTTTGCATCAGCATTTCGACAGATTCGCTGCCGGATTGCGCTACTTCCAGCGAAACGTATTGATCTTTTACCGCAGTCACTTTGCCCACGATGCCACCAGCCGTCACCACTTCATCGCCCTTGGCCAGCGCTTCGACCAAGGCTTTATGCTCCTTCTGGCGTTTCATTTGCGGGCGGATCATCAAAAACCACAGCACCACAAACATCAAAATGATGGGCAACAGGCCCAACAAGGACGATTCAGCGCCGGCCGGCGCGGCTTGCGCGTATGCGTTAGAAATAAACACGAAATTCTCCGTTGGAAAGCGAAACACTTAACCTGTAAGTATAGACGGCGCGCCTGCGCTCGCCTTGCGCTGCCAGGCTGGGCAAACCCGCCTTTCGCCGCAGCGTAGTGTGGCGAAAAAATAGATTACGCAATATCCATGCGGGTTTTAAGGCAAAAATGCCTCTTGAGCCTCATGGATATTGGGTAAGCAGGTTGAACACTACTCGCTCAGGAGAGCCTCAAGCAATGCAAACATGGACTGCGGTGCAGGCGAGCGCCTCCGGTCAGGGTGCAATCGCTGCAACGCGTCCTGTGGTGTTGCCGCTCTACGCCGTTATTTGGACAGCGCCGCAGTGGGTTTTTCATCGCGTGTTTTATAGAGCGAGTAGATCACGCCGGCGGCCAGCAGAGCAAAGGTGACCGAGAGCGAAATCCATGCATCCATCTTGCCGTAGATCTGGTTGTAGAAGATCTTGCAGCCGATAAAGATCAGCACGACTGACAGCGCGTATTTCAGGTATTTGAAGCGGTGAATAATCGCCGCCAGCGCGAAGTACAGCGCGCGCAGACCTAGAATCGCGAAGATGTTGCTGGTGTAGACGATGAACGGGTCGCTCGTGATGGCAAAAATCGCTGGCACGGAATCTACGGCGAAGATCACATCGGCAACCTCCACCAAAATCAGTGCGAAGAACAGTGGTGTTGCCCACAGCACGGGCTTGCCGGCCGGGTCATTGGGCAGCGGCTGGCGCACAAAAAATGCGTTGCCCTCAACCTTGTCAGTCACACGCAGACGCTTGCGCATGAATTTGAGCAGCGGGTTGTTGGCAATGTCTGGCATGTTGTCAATCATCCAGAGCATCTTCACGCCCGTGAAGATCAAGAACGCACCAAAGATGTACAGCACCCAGCTGAACTGATCAACGATGACGGCGCCCAGGCCAATCATGATTGCGCGCAGCACAATCACGCCCAGAATTCCCCAGAACAGCACTCGGTGCTGGTAGATGCGCGGCACCGCGAAGTAGGTGAAGATCAATGCGATGACAAACACGTTGTCCATCGCCAAGCTCTTTTCGATCAAAAAGCCGGTGTAGTACTCCATGCCGCTTTGCGAACCCATGTACCACCAGACCCACGCGCCGAAGATCAGTGCGATGGCGATGTAAAAGGCGGAGAGCCAGAGCGACTCCTTCACGCCAATCTCGTGGTCTTTCTTGTTGAGTACGCCCAGGTCGAACACCAGCAGCACCACCACGATGCCGATGAACATGAGCCAGAGCCAAACGTCTTTGCCCAGAAACTGGGCGTTCAAAAAAGCAGTAAGCGCTTCCATGGGAAGAGGCCTCTCTTGATGCGTGGGTTGTATAAATATTCACCACGACATGAAGCAGCTTTGCGCTGCCACAGAGGGGCCCGTTGCGAACAAATGAATTGTAAGTTCGCGCGCGGGCAGCTTCGATTGCTTGTAACCCTGCCTAGAAAACCCGAGAATCGATAATTTGGATGCTTTTCTCATAGGGGTACGCAATATCCATGCGCTTTTTCAGGCACTTTTGCCTGAAAAAGCGCATGGATATTGCGTAGAGCACTTGCAATTTTAATCTACGCCGCGCGCGCGATCCCGCGCAAACTGCGCCTGAAACTGCGCAAACGTGCCGGCCTCAATTGCGGCGCGCATCTCGCGCATGAGTTGCTGGTAGTAGTACAGGTTGTGAATCGTCGCCAGCCGTGCGCCGAGGATTTCATCGCTCTTTTGCAGGTGATGAATGTAGGCGCGTGAAAAGTTCTGGCAGGCGTAGCAGCCGCAGGTTTCATCCAGCGGCCGCGTGTCGGTTTTGTAGCGGCTGTTCTTGAGTTTGATGTCGCCGTAGCGCGTGAACAGCATGCCGTTGCGGGCGTTGCGGGTGGGCATGACGCAGTCAAACATGTCGATGCCGGCAGCCACGCCGGCCACCAGATCTTCCGGCGTGCCCACGCCCATCAGGTAGTGCGGCTTGTCGGCCGGCAGCTTGGGGCCGATGTGATTAAGCACGCGCAGCATTTCCTCTTTCGGCTCGCCCACCGACAGGCCACCGATGGCAATGCCGTGAAAGCCCTGCGCGCTGATGCCGGCCAGGCTTTCTTCACGCAAGTCTTCAAACATGCCGCCTTGCACAATGCCAAACAGCGCGTTGGGATTTTCCAGGCGCGCAAACTCATCAACGCTGCGCTGGCCCCAGCGCAGGCTCATGCGCATGGAATCGGCCGCTTCTTTGTGCGTGGCGGGGCGGCCATCGATTTCATACGGCGTGCATTCGTCAAACTGCATAACGATGTCGCTATTGAGCACCTTTTGAATCTGCATGGATTCTTCCGGCCCCATAAACAGTTTGTCGCCGTTGATGGGGGACGAAAATTTCACGCCTTGTTCAGTGATTTTGCGCAGTGCGCCGAGTGAAAACACCTGAAAGCCGCCGGAGTCGGTCAGGATCGGTTTGCTCCAGCCGTTAAAGTCGTGCAGGCCGTTGTGCGTCTTGATCACCTCAAGCCCCGGCCGCAGCCACAGGTGGAAGGTGTTGCCCAAAATAATGTCTGCGCCGATCTCAGTGAGCTCGCGCGGGCTCATGGCCTTGACTGCGCCGTAGGTGCCTACCGGCATGAATACAGGCGTTTGCACCACGCCGTGATTGAGGCGCAAAATGCCCCGTCTCGCGAGCCCATCCTGGGCAATACATGAAAATTCAAGCATTCATGGCGCCAATCGTGCGTAAAGAGGCATGTTTCATTGATTTTTATCCAGCCACATCGCATCACCGTAGCTAAAGAAGCGATAGCGCTGCGCCACCGCGTGCGCGTAGGCGGAGCGGATGCGCTCGGTGCCCGCAAACGCGCTCACCAGCATGATCAGCGTGCTCTTGGGCAGATGAAAGTTGGTGATCAGTGAGTCCACCACGTTGAACTGAAAGCCCGGCGTGATGAAGATGTCGGTATCGCCATTGGCGGCCTTGAGCACGCCACCGTGCGCGGCAGATTCGAGTGAACGCATTGATGTCGTGCCTACTGCCACGCAGCGTTTGCCTGCAGCCTTGGCGGCGCCAATCGCATCCACCGTGGCCTGCGGCACCTCAAACCACTCACTATGCATTTTGTGCTGCGCAATGTCTTGCACCCGCACCGGCGCAAACGTGCCCGCGCCCACATGCAGCGTGACATGCGCGAGCTTCACGCCTTTGGCCTGCACGGCAGCAAGCAGCGCTTCGTCAAAATGCAGGCCGGCCGTGGGTGCCGCGACTGCGCCGGGTGTTTGTGCGTAGACTGTTTGATAGCGGATTTGATCTTCTTTATCGTCGGCGTGGGTGATGTAGGGCGGCAGCGGCACATGGCCGTGCGCATCCAGCACATCGAACACCGGCCGCGCAAAACGTAGATGAAACTGATCGTCCAGCCGGCCCAGCAGGGTGAGCACATCGTCACCAATGTGGATGGTGCTGCCGGGCTTGGGGGTTTTACTCGCGCGCACCATGGCTAGCGCTTCATGCGTGCCCAACATGCGGTCCAGCATCACTTCTACCTGCCCACCGGAATCCTTGCGGCCAAATAGCCGCGCCTTGATCACGCGCGTGTTGTTCACCACGAGAACATCGCCCGGCGCAAGCAAGTCAAGCACCGCCGGAAATTGCAGATCGGCGAGCGCGTTTTGCTGCACATGCAGCAGCCGGCTTTGGGTGCGCTGTGCAAACGGGTGCTGTGCAATCAGTTCGGCGGGCAAGTGATAGTCAAAATCAGAGAGCTGCATGGCGGCGCATGTTACCGGGCGCAAGCGTTTTGCCGGTGAGCGCGCTTGGGGCATAATTCGCCTCTTGCCGAATCTGACTGCCGGAGTGGCGAAATAGGTAGACGCGCGGGACTCAAAATCCCGTTCCAGCAATGGAGTGCCGGTTCGATTCCGGCTTCCGGCACCAACGGTTTTGGCTACGACACACTCGTTACTGCAGCGCAGTCTTCGCGCGCGCGCAACACTCAAGTACTACACCCATCCGATTTCGATGACCTTTCAGCGACTTGGCGCTGATTTGTCTTGCGCGGCCGCGTCAAGGTAATCACAATTGTTGTGAAAAATGCATAAATACTGAATTTTGCGCGTCGTTGCGGTACGACTGCACGGTCAGGACGAAGAATATCAAGGGGCTCAGTTGCGCTGTAGTTCGGTGTATTGATCTGATCAATGACAAGCTGCATGGCAAAACTTCTATTTCGATTTGTACGGCACGGTTTGTTGTGCTTGGCCGCAGTGTTGCCCGGTTTTACGTTGGCGCAGACGTGTGCCATTCCGGGTCGTGACGGCCCTGCGACGGTATCGGGTGTGGTGAACACCTACTATCAACCGCCGGCAGGCCTGCTTGGCGGCGGCACAACATCTATTGCCAATATCGGAACGCTACGTGCAGGCGGTGGCGCTGCAGTGGCTGCGGGCGATTTGCTGCTCATTATTCAAATGCAGGGCGCCACGTTTAACAGCAGCAACAACAATTGCTATGGCGATGGCGCTGGCCCATGCACCGACACGCTGACGCGCGGTGCGGGCAGCGACCCTGCGCGCGGGTTCACCGGCGCGCCAACTGCGGGTCGCCATGAGTTCGTGCGGGTAGTGAGCGCCGCTGGCAGCGCGGTGACCCTGGCGAGCCCTTTGGTCAATAGTTACACCAATGCGGCAGCCGGCGCGCAAGGCCAGCAAACCTATCAGATCATCCGCGTGCCGCAGTATTCGTCGTTGAGTTTGAATTCCGCGACGCCCATCACCCCACTGGCGTGGAATGGCGCCACGGGCGGTGTGGTGGCCGTTGATGTAGCAGGCACCACGACATTTAGTGGCGGCGGAACACACATCAATGCGTCTGCACTTGGGTTTCGCGGCGGCTATGGTGAGCGCGGTGGCGTTTTCAATGGCGATACGGCCTACGCGTTCAACGCAGATGCGGTCACCGGCGCGCGCGATACCACCAAAGCCGAAGGCGTTGCCGGTACGCCGCGTGAGGTGTGGAACGGTACGGCGCGCGTGACTGTCACGGCTGGTCAAGGCTATCCGGGTGGTGACTATGGGCGCGGAGCGCCAGCCAATGCTGGCGGTAGCGGTGTGGGCCATAACTCCGGCGGCGGTGGTGGTGGTAATGGTGGCATTGGCGGCCCGGGTGGTGCGACTTGGACGGGTGATACAGGTGGCTCGCGCGATGTCGGTGGGTTTGGCGGCGCCGCCTATCCAGCCTCGGCCAATCAGCTTGTCATGGGCGGCGGCGGTGGCGCGGGCGATGCCAACGGTGGCGGCGCTGAGCTGTCCCCCACCGAAGGCCCAGGTGGCGTAGGCGGCGGCATGATTTTCTTTTTCACCGGCAATACCGCCGGCACCGGGCGGCTGGCCGCCAATGGCGGCAATGCATTGCCGGCAGATGCAGATGCGAGCGGCGGCGGCGGTGCTGGCGGCTCGATTCGCGTGTTTGCTGCGGCGGGCGCTGGCAACATCATCGCGACCGCAAATGGCGGTAACGCTGGAGTGTTTACGCTGAATGGCGGAGCTAATACCGGCCACTGCGGCTCAAGCGGTGGCGGCGGCGGTGGCGGTGTAATTCTGTCCAATGCCGGGCTGGGTGCAGGTTCAACCGCAAACGGCGGCACGGTGCCGCCGCATCCAGATGGCGGCCTGTGCGATGGTGATTCGGGCGCAGGCGGGGTCAATTCCACTACGGCTGGCAGTTCACCCGGTGCGACGCCCGGCGCAAGTTGCCTGCCCAACCTGACCGTCACCAAGTTTACGAGTAACCAGAATATCTCAGCGGTAACCGGTGCAAGTGCGACCTACACTATCGTAGTAGAAAACGCTGCCAATGCTGGCGCGGCACAAAATGTGGAGATCATCGACCGGCAGCTGCCGCCGTTATGGGCATTGACTGGGGCGCCCACCTATACCTACTTGCCTGCGCCGCCCCCCACTGGTGGCAACTTTGCGAGCGGGGCTGAGACTACGGTGAACAGCGCTGCATATGCGCTGCGCGCGGTCGGTGCTGCGCCCGGCAATGTGCCCGCCGGAGGCAGCAATGCCAACTTGAACTGGAACACATTCTTTGTTGCTCCGGGTGGCACAGTGGCGGTGACCTATTCAGTCAGCATTTCTGACTCCGCCAGCGTGGGCATCTATCACAATGATGCCGGTGTGACTTATCTTGACCCAACCCGCAGTGCGGCTGGGCGCAAAATCGCGCCTGCCATCAACAACACTGCCAATCGCCCTGGCACTGCCTATAACACCAACACGACGTACCAGACCGGCCAGTTTGCAGGGCAAAACGTGGTGGGCAGCCACTACTCGGGTTTGGAAGGCGGACTGTCGCCGGAAAACGTGCGATTACAGCCGGACTTGTCCATCACGAAAGCCCGCACCGGCAGCGGGACATTACAAGTTGGCGCGGCCGATAGCTACACCTTGGTGGCACGCAACAATGGCCGCGCAATCGCCAACTTGACCTATGCCGCGAATCAGGCCACTGCTGCGACCAACGGTGGAGCCGGCACTATTCTGACCGGTGGCACGGTGGTGGTAACCGACACGATCCCGTCCGGATTAACGATCGGCACGATCACGCCGCCCGCCAACTGGGGCTGCACGACCGCAGGTCAGTTGGTGACGTGTACCTACACACCGCCAAGCCTGCCGATCGCAGCGCAGACCGATCTAGGCATTATCACCATTCCAGTCACTGCAACCGGCGCGGCATGCCCTGGGCCAACAAGCAACATCGCCAACATCGGCAGCACAACGGCAGCATATGGCGAGTCGGACACGGCTAACAACGCCAGCACGGCTGTGGCAATACCGCTTGGTTGTATTGCTGCGGTTTCTGTAACCAAGACAGATGGACGCACAACCGTGGCCCAAGGCAATACTGTTAGCTACACCATCGCACTCAACAACGCCGGCCCGGCGGCGGCTAACGGAACGCTGCTGGCCGATATACCTAGTGCAGGGTTGACCGGCTGCACCGTGACTGCATGCACAGCCTCTGGTGCGGCGGCGTGTCCGGCTGCCGCGGCTTGGCCGAGTTTGCTTACGGTGGGTGGCGTGGCCATTAGTACTTTGCCCAGCGGTGGCGGAGTTAACTTTTCAGTGAGCTGCAACGTCCCAGCGACGGGGCTGTGATGCATGGAGAAACATTCAACGCTGAAGCGCTGCTTTGAACTGATGAACATGCGTAGCGTAAATGGTGATTTAACAAAACATGACATTCGTGCAGGCACGGAAAAGTGTTGCTTATTACATAAAATTGAAGTCGCGAGATTTTTAAGACCGCTACAAGTTAGCGCATACGCCTGTGTGCGCGAGCTGCCGCGTGCGGAGGATGCACTCAACAAGGGACTGGAAAAAGGGGTTCGGTATTTTTAAAGCCGTTTATCGCGTGCAGAAGACGCGGGCATTTGGGGCTGTGTCGGCACTAGGGGTTGCCGGGTTCTCGTTTTGCCTGATGGTTTGTGCGCAAATGCAAGATGGCGTGAGCGGCACCGAACAATAGTCATGGCAAATTTTCTCTTTCGGCGCGGCAGCCAAACGAAAAGTGTAATGACGCGCGCGTCTATGGTTTCGTGGTTGATGCGTTGCGGGCAAAATTTTCTTGTCGGATGGCTCGTGCTGGCATCGGCCGGGGCTTTTGCGCAAACCCGAGTAGACAACACGGCGACAGCGACGCTTCCCCCCGGCGTGACTACAAACGGCACAACGACCTCAGTTTCGGCTACCGATACAGATATCGTTCTTCGCCATACCAAAGTGGTTCAAAGTGGGCCAACGCCCACCGGCACCCCGAATCAGTTCACGATCACCTATCGTGTACGAGTTGAAAACAACAATACGGCATTGGGCGCACCGGTTTTGCCAAATGGTGGTACTGCGATATACGGCCTAACAGATAGCCTACTGTTCGCGCCTGGCGTAACAGTCAATTCAGCGTCAACAGCAAATACCGGTGCCGGTGTTCCGACAGGCGGAGCGCTTACGCCGGCAGCAGGCCCTTACACGCTGGCACCGGCAGGGACAAACCTTGCGCTTAATACTGCGCATCAGTATGACGTGACAGTGACCTACACGGTCGGCGCCGTGGCTGCAGCTGACGCATCATGCGGCGCTCTCGGTAGTGCGCAAGGGCTGCGCAACCGGTCA
>JBOFGW010000298.1:0-5784 GCA_051649325.1 Burkholderiaceae bacterium
GGCGCTGCCTAGAGCAATCGATCTGGGGTGAAGGAATCTCTGACGCTGAGTGCAAGCGCCTGGATGATGTTGCGCGCCGTTTGTGGACGCAGTCGCACCACACACTGTTTAAAGAAATTACCGATGCGCCAGAAGCGCCGGCAGGACAAACGCGCCATCGCGTACGCATTGGCATGTATGTGCACGTGGAACCTTTGGAGAATCAAGGAGAGAACGCATGATCCGAAGATACTTTTCTGTAGCCACCATCATCGCACTGCTCGCAGCCTGCGGTGGCGGAGTCACGACCGATGTTGCGCCCGGTGGCGGTGGCACAGGCAACCCCGGTACTGCGGAAACGCTTGGATCAATTTCATCGACATCGCCGCTTACCATCAACGGTTTTGTGTTTCCCCAGACCAATCCGCCGTCGGTTCCTGCGATTGAAGACAACGATGATGATGGCCGCGGACTGTTGCCCGGCATGATCCTGCGGGTGCAAGGCGGTTTTGGTGCTAACGAGCAAACGCGCACCGTGATCAATGCCAACATGGCGGCGCAAGTGCGCGGGCCGGTGTCAAGCAATATGGGTGAGCTGCGCGTCATGGGTGTTGCCGTGGTCGCGAACAACGCCACGGTGTTTGAAAATCAGCGCGCAGACAATGCCGGGCCGCAGGTTGGTGACGAGATGCAGGTGCACGGGTTTCCCACCGCTGATGGGCGCATTCTGGCAACGCGTCTGGTGCGCCGGGCAAGCAATACTGTCTACAAAACAACGGGTGTGATCAAACCTTCGGCGTGTTTGTGTCCGCCTGACCGCACTCTATTTTCGATCGGCACCCTGTCAGTGTGGGTACCTGCTGCCGTGGCGACCAAGTTTGGTCAGCCACTGCAAAACGGCATGCTCGTGCGCGTCAAGGCCGATGGTCCCCCGGTGAACGACACCATTGTGGCAACTGAGATCAAGCTGCATGCAGGTGCGCCGCTGTTGGCTGATGCGCAAAGTAGTGTACAAGGCGTAGTTAGCAATGTTGCGGCAGAAAACTCGGCTGCGGGAGGGCCTGCGCGATTGCTGTTTACGGTCAATGGGATCGCAGCAGCAGCGACATCGGAAACGCGATTCCAAGGCGATAGCGCATCCGATCTTGTGGAAGGGCGGCTGGCAGACGTTCAAGGCATCGCTCGCCCAGATGGAATCGCAGCCACCACTATCAAATTCCTGCCGTTTTAGCGCGGCGAAACACACGTATTGAAAAGGGGCGCTTTATGAAACCCATCACATTGCTGAAACATGCGCTGATCTGCAGCCTCGTTTCTTTGGCCGGATGCGGCGTCGGCGGCGTGGATGGTGACGTCACGCCGGGCGGTGGTGGCACCGCCTGCCCCGGATGCGAGCCAGTTGCGATGCCGGCAGCCGCAACGATCGGCCCGGTCAGCGCAACTGCGCCTTTGACGGTCAACGGAATTGTGTTTTCTCCAGCAGGCTCACCCGCGCTGAACATCGCCGACGGTGATGATGATGGGCGCGGCGCGCAGCCAGGAATGATGGCGCGCGTACAAGGCGGTTTAGGTGCGGGGGGCACAACCGGCACGGTCACGAGCTTGGAAATCAATGCGGAAATTCGCGGGCCAATTCAGAGTCTGGACGAAGCCGCCGGCCGGTTCACCATCATGGGTATTACGGTGCAAGCAAATGCCAACACCACCTTTGAATACCAGCCGGCAGGCGTAGATCCAATGCCGCTCAAAGTAGGCGATAGCTTGCAAGTGCATGGCTACGCCTATGGCGATCAGGTATTGGCCACGCGGATTGTCAAACGCGTGACCAACAACGTATTCAAAACAACAGGCGTGGTGAGCTACACGAACTGCCCGAACTGCACGACCTTCGGCCGCGCGTTTCGGTTGGGTTCACTGCTTGTCAGTGTCCCGGAAAGCGTCGTGCTGCGCGGCGTGTCATGGCCGGTACCCGAAGGCACGGTGGTGCGCGTCAAGGCGGCAGAAGCGCCTACAAACGGATTCGTAACCGCAACCGAGATTTCAGACTACGGTGGCGCGCCAATGCTGGCAGACGCGATGACCAAAGTACGCGGCTACGTGAGCAACTTGAATGGATCTGCATTCAAACTGCACGGCATTGCCAGCACACTTGCTGCGCAAGCAGTGTTTACAGGCGGTTCGGCCGCAGATTTCGCCAACGGTCGCTTGGTGGAAGTGCAAGGCATCTATCGGGGCGGGATGATTCAAGTAACCGCGGTATTGTTCCTGAATTAACGGCGCCAAGTAACGGCACGCAATATCCATGAGGATTTCCAAGCATTTTTGCCCGAAAAAGCGCATGGATACTGCGTAGAGGTATTCTTGCTACTTCGTTTTCACCTGCTCACGCATCGCTTGCACATCAGTCACGCCATCAAGCAACGCCTAGCAGATCAACGCGGCGCAGGTGGCCGTACGCCGCAGGCCGATGCTTGCATGTCAACTCGGCGCAGATTGCAGGAACTGTGGCGCATTCGTGCGCTCAAACCTGCATGACTCGAACATTTGCACGCTTACACACACCTACGCTGACAGGCGCAGCGCTGATCGCTGGTGCCTTGCTACTGACCGCATGCGGTGGCGGCGGTGATGATTCACCTGCACCGGCCCCTGTGGGCAGCGCAGTGCCAACGCCGGGGGCATCGCCCGCACCTGCACCTGTGAGCGGATCACCGCCTTCTAGCAAGACCTGCGGGCAAGCAAACTTTCAGGCAGACATTGTTGCTGCAGTGAACGCCGTGCGGGCCAGCGGCTACACCTGCGCATCCGGCGCCAAGCCTGCGGCTGCGGCACTCGTGTGGAACGATCGGCTGTTTGAGGCGGCGGCAGCGCATTCGCAAGACATGGCGGTCAATCTCAAAACCCTGAATCACACCGGCAGCGACGGCAGCAATGCCGGCCAGCGGATCACTCGCGCGGGCTATAGCTGGAGCGGCTGGGGCGAGAATATTGCGGTGAACTATCCCAACGCCACAAGCGTGGTGGATGGCTGGCTCAAAAGCACATCCGGCCATTGCGACAGCATCATGGAGCCGCGCTTTACCCAGTTTGCCGTGGCCTGCGTAAACGGCACCTGGGGCAGCGTAGCGAACGCGCCTTACTACACCATGGCGCTGGCCACACCGCGTTAGTGCGTTAGTGTTTGACCTGCGGCTTGCTATGCTTGCCGCATGAACATCACCATCCGCGATGCGACGCTGCAAGACATGCCGGCAGTGCTCGCCATCTATAACCACGAAGTGCTGCACAGCACGGCCACCTATCAATACACGCTGCGCACGCTGGCGGAGCAAGAAGAAGGCTTTGCCGCGCGCAGCACGCCGCCCTACGCGTTCTTGGTCGCGCAAGATGCCACCGGCACGCTGCTGGGCTTTGCCAGCTACGGCCTGTACCGGCCGCGTGAGGGCTGGCGCTTTGCTTGCGAACATTCGGTATACACGCACAAAGACTACCGTGGCCGCGGCGTGGCGCGCACGTTGATGCAGCCGCTGCTGGCACGCGCACGCGCGGGCGGCCTGCGCACGATGGTGGGCGTGGTGGATGCCAGTAACGAGGCTTCTGTCAAATTGCATCAATCACTGGGATTCAGCTTGATGGGCGTGCATAAAAACGGTGGCTATAAATTTGATCGCTGGCTGGACGTTGCGTTTGTCGTGGCGCAGCTGGACGAGTAATGGAGGCAGCCATGCATCCCAACGAAGAATTGCTCACGCGCTTTTACACCGCGTTTGCCAAACGCGACGCAGCCACCATGGCGGCGTGCTACGCGCCCGGCGCGACGTTTGAAGACCCGGCATTTGAACTGGTGGGCTCTGAGATCGGCATGATGTGGAAGATGCTGTGCGAAAACGCCAAGGACGATTTTCGGCTGGAGTTTTCACGCGTCGTAGCCAATGATGAGACCGGCTCAGCGCATTGGGAGCCGCGCTACACCTTCAGCGCCAGCGGGCGGCAGGTGCACAACATTATTGATTCCAGCTTTGTATTTAAAGATAGCCTGATCATCGCGCAGGAAGACAAATTCAGCTTTTGGCGCTGGGCGTCGCAGGCGCTGGGCGCGCCCGGCTTGCTGCTGGGTTGGCTGCCGATGATGCGCAGCAAGGTGCGTGTGCAGGCAGACAAGAATCTGGCTAAGTTCATCGCCAAGCAGAAGCAATTGGCACAGAATCAAAAATAGACTACGCAATATCCATGGTGAACGAGGGAATTCGGCAAGCGCAGCTTGCTGCCTCGAGAACGGCGAGCGCCTACTGGCGCGAGCTCCCTGCACACAAGCATGTTTTGTGCGGTTTTTAAGCCATTTTTGCCTCAAAACCCGCATGGATATTGCGTAGAGCCTCTTTTAATATAGAGGACTGTCATCCCGGCGAAAGCCTGGGATCCAGGAGAAGCCGCGTACTCTGGAAGCGTTACCTGGATTCCGGCCTTCGCCGGAATGACAACTCTAATTCGAGGGTCTACTTGAATTCGAGATGGGTTCTAACCGCTCGGGCACGCTATGCCGCGTTCTTACCAATGATGGTGGCCGGCGGCACGTCAAGCTCGGCGTCTTGCTCTTCTTCTTCGCGCGTGATGAGAATGTCTTTGATCGCGCGGCCCACGATGGGCTGATTGTCTAGCAGCTTCAAGTAGCCGTCACGCAAGCTGCGCGCGACTTCGCGTTCATTGCGCACAAATGCTTCCTTGCCGTCGTTGAGCGTGAACACATAACGCGTGCGCATCGGGCTGACCATCGAGAGGCGGTAGCGGTTCTGCACGCCGTCTTGCGCAATAAAGTCAAACCACGCGCCGCTGGCCAGTTGGTGCGCCTGCACGTCGTACTGGTCTTCTTCACGCAAAAACAGCTCAGCGCGGCGCGTTTGCAGTTCTTGCCAGGCGATGCGCGCTTCCTGCTTTTCGCGCGCCAGGCGTTTGGGATCGGCCGGCGTGTGGCCTTTGGCCTGCACGCACTCTGAGTGGGTTTCGATCAGGCGGCGCGTGAAGGTGGTGCGCGCTTCGCCCTTCCAGCCGATTGCATCCATCGCGGCATTCAGGCTGCTCACCAGTCGCGGCAGAATCACAATCAGTTTGCGGCGTTCTTCCAGCGAGCGCTTGGGCTCGGTGGACCAGATCAGGCCGTCCATAGTGGCCACGGCGCGGTCCCAAATATCACGGCGTGTCTTGCGGCTGCCCCAGGCGTAAGCCATCACCAGGCGCCATTCGCGCAGCAAAAACGGCACCAAGAGCGGCGCGGGATCGCGGCTTTTCAAATGCTCGTGGATGCATTCATCGCAGGCGCGCAGCGCCAGCTCAAGCTTTTCGTTGGTGGCAACTTCGGACGTATAGGGCGCAACGTTATGCACCACGTCGCGCTCCATCTCGAACAAGAAGCGCTCAAAATCATCCATCAGCCCGCCAAACAGTTCGGGCTTGTCGTGAAACTCCACCAGCACGCGCTGCACGGTTTTGTCGATCTGCACATACAGCGGATCTTGCGTGCCGCTTTCGGGCCGCCAGCCCACCGATGCGCCGGCCAGCATGTCCACCAACTGCCGCGCGGGATGATCGTCTTCAGCAAAGAACCCGCGGTTGATGATGGCGGCCTTGAGCACCGGCACCTGCAGCTTGGACAGCACGTGCTTCAAGCGATTCGGAATGGCCGACTCTTCAAACATAAAGTCGAACACGGCGGCGAGTGCGTCCACCGTGCTGCGGTCTAGCGGCGGCGCGTTGCGCAGCTCGTCGCGCATCGACAGCGCCTGCAAAATGCGCTGCGGTGGCCCATCT
>JBOFGW010000299.1:0-26892 GCA_051649325.1 Burkholderiaceae bacterium
AGCGCAGCGAAGCAATCTACGCGCTTAGGACGCCACCGCGATTTGCGCAGAGATTGCTTCGCTGCGCTCGCAATGACGATGTTGCGCTTGTGCAGTACGGCAAGCCGCAGCACGCCTCACTCTCCGCTATGCGACACCATGCGTGAGAAGCGGTCTTTATCGGGCGCCTTGGCTGTGCCTTCTGCCGCTGTAGTGCGCGCTGCCGCGCCAAGATCGCTGAGCAGTTCATCCTGGTCCGCGCCGGTCTTGCGCATGGCCACACCCACGGCGAGGATGTCGACCACGAGCAAATACAAAATCCGGCTGATCATTGGCACTTGCGTGGTCACATCTTCGGCGTGATCGATTTGAATCGTGACCGTGGCGCGCTTTGCCAGCGGTGATTGGCTAGAGGTAATCGCAATCACGCTCGCACCGCGGGCCAGCGCGGCGTCTACTGCTTCGAGTAGCTCAGTAATTTTGCCGGTGCTGGAAATCACCACCACCACATCTTGCGGCGTGAGCACGTTGGCGGCCATCAGCTGTAGCCGCGCTTCTGTGTACGCGACGGTGGAAACGCCGAAGCGCAAAAACTTGTACTGCGCGTCTTGCGCCACCACGCTGTAGTTGCCCACCGAATAAAACTCGATGCGCCGCGCCTCGAGCAACATGCCGATGGCCTTATCGATCGCTTTGCGGTTGAGCTGATCGCGAATTTGCAAAATCGCCGACGCGGTATTACCCAGCACTTTTGCACCAAGTTCCAGCGCGGTATCGCTTTGCTTGACCTGCGTGTGCGTAACCGGAATCGTGCCGGTCAAGCTCGAAGCAAGCCGCAGTTTGAAATCAGACAAGCCTTCGCAGCTCAGTGAACGGCAAAAGCGGATCACGGTGGGCTGGCTCACATCCGCGGCGCGCGCAATCTCCACAATTGGATCGTTCAGTACCGAGCGCGGCCGCGCCAGCACCAGATCGCCCACGCGCCGCTCCGCTGGCGACAGGGTGCTTTGCACTTGGCGAATGCGGTCCAAAATCGAAGTGCCGCCGGTGCGTTTACGCAATTGGCTGTCCAAAATCGCAGAGGCGCCGATGAAGGTGCCCTGTTCCGCCGTAACCACAAAGGTGGGAATGCCGGCCACGTAATTGGAAAAGCGGCCCTTGGTTTCAAAGCGCTCGCGGAACAGCGATTTATCAAAGTACTCGCCCAGCCGCGGCACGATGTTGCCACCGATGTAGATGCCGCCGAATGCGCCGAGTGTGAGCGCAAGATCTGACGCGATGGTGCCCAGCATGGCGCAAAACACCTCAAGCGTCTCTGCGCACAGTTTGCATTCGCCAGAGAGGCCTTTGCGCGTAATGTCCGGCGCAGCAAGCAGCGCGGTGGGCATGCTGTTGCGCTTGCCCAGCGCCTTGTAGATCAGCTCCAGCCCGGCCGCGGAGACCAGCCGCTCCGCAGACACATGCGGAAAATGGCCCCACGCTTCTTGCAGCACAAACACTTCACGCGCGTCGGTCGGCGCAAAGTTCACGTGGCCGCCTTCGGAGCCGAGTGAAATCCAGCCATCGTCCGCCGGAATCAGCCCCGACACGCCCAGGCCCGTGCCCGCGCCCACGAGGCCGATCACGCTGCGCGCCTTGGCCTGGCCGCCGCCCACTTGGCGGCGCTGCGCGTCCGTCAAATTCGGCACACCCATCGCCAGCGCGGTGAAGTCGTTGACCACCAGCAGCGTATCGAGCCCGGCCTGCAGGCGCGTTTGCTCGATGGAAAACTGCCAGTGATAGTTGGTCATGCGCACCAGGTCGCCTTCGACCGGGTTGCTGATCGCTACCGCTGCGTGCCGCACATCGTGGCTGCCCACCATCGCCATGTAAGCCTTGAGCGCGGAGATAAAGTCCGGGTAGTCGTCGCACTTGAGCGCAGTGACTTGCTCGAACTGATTGCGCGCGGTTTCCAGCGTGAAGCGGGCGTACATGCTGCCGACGTCGGCCAGAATTCGGGGGGATTCAGCGTGACCTGTGCTCATTTAGCAATCTGCAGAAATATCCAGAATGTGGGAAAGTAGCAAAACAACATTATTTTGACATTGAGTTTGTAGTCTGACTACACTCGCTGCGCAAGATCTTTGAAGATGTTTCACAAAACGCGCCGGCCCACATCAAAAACAGGCGCTTCCAACAATATCGACGACAGGAGACCGACCCATGTTTACATTCAAGACACTCACCCGCGCTGTGGCCGCTGCCTGCGTGGCCGCCCCTCTCGCGGCCGCTGCTGCTCCAGTAGAAGTATTGCACTGGTGGACATCCGGCGGTGAAGCCAAGTCTGCGGCAGAACTCAAGAAGATGGTAGAGGCAAAGGGCCATCAGTGGAAAGACTTTGCCGTGGCCGGCGGCGGCGGCGATGCTGCGATGACCGCGCTGAAAGCCCGCGTGGTGGCCGGCAACCCGCCCGTGGCCGCGCAAATCAAAGGCCCCTCGATTCAAGAATGGGCGCGCGAAGGCACGCTGGGCAACATCAATGAAGCCGCTAAAGAATGGGACAAGCTGCTGCCCCCGGTGGTGGCCAATGTGATGAAGTACAAGGGCAACTACGTGGCCGCGCCGGTGAATGTGCACCGCGTGAACTGGCTGTGGATCAACCAGGCCGCGCTGGAAAAAGCCGGCGGCAAAGCGCCCACCAACTACGACGAATTTTTTGCGCTGGCAGACAAGTTCAAGGCGCAAGGCATTGTGCCGATCGCGCATGGCGGCCAGCCGTGGCAAGACGCCACCGTGTTTGAAAGCGTGGCGCTGGGCGTAGGCGGCGCAGACTTCTACACCAAGGCGCTGGTGCAGCTGGACCAAGCCGCCATCACCAGCCCGACCATGACCAAGGTGTTTGACACGCTCACCAAGCTCAAAACCTACATCGACAAAGACAGCGCCGGGCGTGATTGGAACCTCACCACCGCCATGGTCATCAACGGCAAGGCGGGCATGCAGTTCATGGGCGACTGGGCCAAAGGCGAGTTCACCGCCGCTGGAAAAATGCCAGGCAAAGACTACGCCTGCGTGGCCGCGCCGGGCACCGCAAACGCTTACACCTTCAACATCGATTCGTTTGCGATGTTCAAGCAGAAAGACGCGGCCGTACAAAAAGGCCAGCTCGATTTGGCCACCGCCATCATGAGCCCGGAGTTTCAGGAAGTGTTCAACCTGAACAAAGGCTCCATCCCCGTGCGCCCCGGTGTGAACAAAGCCAAGTTCGATGCCTGCGCGCTCAAGTCGATGGAAGACTTTGACGCTACTGCGAAGAAAGGTGGCCTGGTGCCTTCCTACGCGCACGGCATGGCGATTCCATCGGCCACGCAAGGCGCGATCAACGACGTGATCGCCAAGTTCATGAACTCGAGCATGAGCAGCAAAGACGCGGTTGCGGCACTGGCGAAGGCGGCGAAGACGAAGTAATCACATAGCTCTACGCAATACCCATGCGGGTTTTGAGGCATTTTTGCTCCAAAATCCTCATGGAAACTGCGTATTGCCTATTCACACCCTATGTTCTTGCATTCCCTCCCCTTCAAGGGGAGGGTTAGGGTGGGGATGGGTTACGAAACTTTTTGATCTATGGCTTCATGCACGCAAAACCCATCCCCCACCTAGCCTCCCTCTTGAAGGTGGAGGGTTTTAGATTGCGACCGCTCCAATAATGCAAACTGCAAGCTTTGCGGACCGCTGGCTGCCGCGCCTGGTGCTTTCGCCCACGGTGCTGGCAAGCCTGGTGTTTGTGTACGGCTTCATTCTCATCACCGGCGGCCTGTCGCTGACCGAAAGCCGTCTGCTGCCCAATTGGGAGTGGGCGGGGCTTGATCGTTATGTCGAACTGTTTGATAACGACCGCTGGTGGAATTCGGTCAAGAATCTGGCGATCTTCGGCACACTGTTCATCGGCATCAGCCTGGCACTCGGGCTGTTTGTCGCGATCTTGCTCGATCAAAAAATTCGCGCTGAAGGTTTTCTGCGCGCGATTTATCTGTACCCGATGGCGCTGTCTTTCGTAGTCACAGGCACAGCGTGGAAGTGGATTCTCAACCCTGGCCTGGGTCTGGAAAAACTTGTGCGTGATTGGGGCTGGAGCAGTTTTTCATTCGACTGGCTGGTCAATCCCGATATGGCTATCTACACCGTGGTGATTGCCGGTGTGTGGCAAAGCGCCGGGTTTGTGATGGCGCTGTTTCTGGCCGGCTTGCGCGGCGTGGACAGCGAAATCATCAAGGCCGCGCAGGTCGATGGCGCTTCGCTGCCCACCATCTATCGCCGCATTATTTTGCCCAGCATGCGGCCGGTGTTTTTCAGCGTGCTGCTGATTTTGTCGCACATCGCGATCAAGAGTTTTGACCTTGTGATGGCGCTCACCGGCGGCGGCCCCGGCGCGGCCAGCGATGTACCGGCAATCTTCATGTACCAGTTTTCCTTTAACCGTGGCCAACTCGGCGTGGGCGCCGCATCAGCAATGATGATGCTCATGGCGATTGTGGCCATCATTGTGCCGCTGATGTATGCAGAAACGCGCAGCACGCGGCAGGGGCAATGATGGAACCCAAATTCGGTCCTGCGCGGCTTTTCCTGTATGTGGTGCTGGCACTGTTCGCCTTGATTGCGATTGCGCCGCTGTATGTGATGATCATCACATCGCTCAAGTCCCTCGATGAAATTCGCGCCGGCAATTTGCTGTCGCTGCCTGCGCATCCGAGCGGGGCCGCGTGGGCGTCTGCCTGGAGCACCGCGTGCAGCGGCGTGCGCTGTGATGGACTCAAACCGTTTTTCATCAACTCGCTGGCGATGACGGTGCCTGCGGTCTTGATCTCCACCTTCATCGGCGCGCTCAACGGCTATGTGCTCACGCACTGGCGCTTTCGCGGATCAGAGATTGTCTTCACCGCACTGCTGGTGGGCTGCTTCATCCCGTTTCAGGTGGTGCTGCTGCCGATGGCGCGCACCCTTGGCATGGTGGGCTTATCCAACTCCACCACGGGATTGATTCTGGTGCATGTGGTGTATGGCCTGGCATTCACTACGCTGTTTTTCCGTAACTACTACGTGAGTGTGCCGGCAGAACTCATCAAGGCGGCGCGCATTGATGGCGCAGGTTTTTTTACGATCTTCCGCCGCATTCTGCTGCCAATTTCCTGGCCGATTTTCATGGTCTGCATCATCTGGCAGTTCACGCAAATCTGGAACGACTTTTTGTTTGGCGTGGCCTTTGCCGGCAGCGATTCGCAGCCCGTCACGGTCGCGCTGAACAACCTCGTCAACACCACTACCGGCGTGAAGGAATACAACGTGGATATGGCAGCGGCCATCATCGCCGGCCTGCCCACGCTGTTCGTCTACATCGTGGCTGGCAAATATTTTGTGCGCGGCCTCACCGCCGGCGCTGTTAAGGGTTAAGCATGGCAAGCCTTACCATCAGCAACGTCACCAAGACCTACCCCAACGGCGTGCCGGTACTCAAGGGCATCGATCTGAAGATTGATGACGGCCAGTTTTTGATTCTGGTGGGCGGCTCCGGTTGCGGCAAGTCCACTCTGCTCAACATGATCGCGGGCCTGGAAAGTGTGACGGCAGGCGAGATCCGCATTGGCGAGCGCGTGGTCAATGAACTGCCGCCGAAGGACCGCGACATTGCGATGGTGTTTCAAAGCTACGCGCTGTATCCATCCATGACGGTGCGCGAAAACATCGCGTTTGGCCTGTCGCTGCGCAAAGTGCCGCAGGCCGAGCAAAACGCCACGATAGGCCGCGTGGCCAAGATGCTGCAGATGGAACATTTGCTTGACCGCAAACCCGGCCAGCTTTCCGGCGGGCAGCGCCAGCGCGTAGCGATGGGGCGCGCGCTGGCACGCAACCCTGCGCTGTATCTGTTTGATGAACCGCTATCCAACCTGGATGCCAAGCTGCGCGTGGAAATGCGTAGCGAAATCAAGCTGATGCATCAGCGCCTAGGCACAACGATTGTGTATGTGACGCACGATCAAATTGAAGCCATGACCCTTGGCGACCGCATTGCGGTGATGAAAGACGGGTTGATTCAGCAGTTCGGCTCGCCGCAAGAGATTTACGACAGCCCAGTTAATCTTTTTGTGGCCGGCTTTATCGGTTCGCCATCGATGAATTTTCTCAAAGGCAAACTCGTCGCTGCTGGTACGGGTGTTGGCTTTGAACTCAAGCATGGCGAGGCTACCCATCTGCTGCCGCTGCCGCAAGCCGGCGCGGCGCTGGCGGGCCGTGATGTGATTCTGGGCATCCGGCCAGAACAGATTACGGATCATTCCACCAGCACATCCGGCCAGGTGCACGCGATCGACTGCAAGATCGATTTGGTGGAGCCTACCGGCCCGGACACGTTGGTGTTTGCAGACTTCAACGGCACCAAGTCGACCGCGCGCGTGCACCCGCGCGTTGCGCCGCAGCCCGGTCAGCGCTTGCAGCTGCAGTTTGATACGTCCAAGGCCGTTCTGTTTGACCCGGCCACGGAGCAGCGTTTGGCATGAGTGTGGATTCACACGCAATTCAGTCAGTCGCACCCTCCATGGAATCCGTGCGCCATGCGCAGCTACGCAATTTTCTGGCCAGCGGCGCGGAGCTTGAGATCGGCACGCTTGCACACTTTCCGCTCACACTCGCACAGTTGCAGCAGTGCAATGCATCAGCGCCATATGTGATGGAAACACATAGCGGCGGCCTGACGGCGATGGTCTACCGCCTGCACCTGGACGGCCGCGACTATGCGCTGAAGCTGCGCCGGCCGCACGCGCTCGTCAAAAACTTTGATGGTGAAACTTCTTTTCTGAACGAGCTGCTGCGCCGAGCAGACATTGAGCAGTTGCGCGAGAGCAGCCACTGGCCGCTCGGCGCCTCTGTCACGCCCACCATTTACGCCAGCCACCGGCATGGCGTGCTCATCACACCATGGGTCAACGGTGGCATCGTGAGCGAATGGACTGCGCATACGCTCGAGCAAACGCTTGCCGCCGGCGCCGCGCTGATTGAATCCGGCTTTTTTGAGTGGGACTTCAGCCCCGGCAATATTCTGGATGATGGCCAGCAAGTGTGGTTGTTTGATCTGGGCTACTGCTACCGGTTTGATCCGCTCACGCAGTTCAATACCGCCGGCACCGGCGGCGATGAGCCGCTGTTTCATCTAGTCGAGCGGATTGAAACACGCAACCTGTTTGCAACCTGGTTGATGCTGGAGACGCGCGAAGGCCTTGCGGCTGCGCTAGCGCATTACCGCAGCGCTAAAGTGCTGGCAATTGAGTGCTATAGCGGTCTTGCACAGCGCCTGGCCGCACGCGGTGCGCATCCGCACGTGCTTGCGTGGCTACACGCATTGGTGGATGCGTGGAGCGCTGCAGTTCAAAGCGAGGCTGCGCTGCACCGCCTGTATCAAAAAGAAGGCTGGCGTTCACACATGCTGGACTTGATGGATGATTTAAGCGGCCAAAGCTGCACGCCCACCACCCTCAAGCGCGCGGATTGGCTGCTTGCTGCGCTTGAGACTGGGTTTGCGCAGCTCCAAAAAGACGAAGCATTTCTGTGGGACGATCGCGGGCAAACACAAGCGGCGCTGATTGCTCGCTACCGCGCGCGGCGTGAGCAGGCGCATGCCCACTTGATTACGGCAGCGCGTGTTGCATGATGCGGCTACACACACAAAAGATTTAAGTAAAAGCATGCACACAATCAACCTGACAGAAAATGGCCCACGTATCTCACGCATTGTTGCGGGCGTGTGGCGCATGGCGAACTGGGGATTTGATACTGCGCAAACACTCGCGTGGATTGAGGACTGCCTGCAGCTTGGCATCACCACGTTTGATCATGCCGACATTTACGGCAAGTTCACATGCGAGGGTCAATTTGGCGCGGCACTGGCACGCAAGCCCGCGCTGCGGCAGCAGATGCAGCTGATCACCAAGTGCGGCATTCGGCCAGCAGGCAGCGGGCAGCCGCCGGCCCGGGTGAAACACTACAACGCTGAAGCGGACTACATCACCGCCAGCGTTGAGCGGTCGCTTTCGCAACTGCAGACCGACCACATTGATGTGCTGCTGATTCACCGGCCCGACCCGTTGATGGATGCCGATGAAGTCGCGCGCTGCTTTGAACAACTCCGCGCGCAGGGCAAGGTGCTGCATTTTGGCGTGTCCAACCACAGCGCATCGCAGACTGCGCTGCTGCAAAGCCGCTGCACTGCACCGCTTGTTACCAATCAGGTGGAGATCTCATTGCGCCACACCGAAGCTTTTTTTGATGGTGTGCTGGATGATTGCCAAACCCGCCGCATGCGACCGATGGCTTGGTCGCCTCTAGCTGGTGGCAATCTGCTGCGCGAAGATTTTTTGAGCCACCTGCTGCGCGAGATGACGCACGAACTTGGCGCTGAAACGCCTGAGCAAGTGGCGCTTGCATGGCTGCTCGCGCACCCCACCGGCATCGTTCCCGTAATTGGCAGCAGCAAGCGCGAACGTTTGGCGCAGGCCGCGGCGGCAGTGCAGATCAAGATGGGACGGGAAGACTGGTACCGGCTATGGTCCGCCGCGCTGGGACGTGAGGTGCCTTGAGCATTTGCTGACGCCGCTTACCAAGCGGTTCCAACACCAGCGGCGCACCTGTTTTACAGCCTATTTCTGCATGTGCGCCCTCGCTCGCAGCAAAACTGCAAGTACTTCACGCAACCAGTAGCAAAACTACGACATTGCGCTAAATCGATCTTAGGTGAACTCCCGCAGCACCCATCAGAAAATCCATAAAATTCAATGAGATATGGATTTTTTATCTGATTGCTTTCTATTCGCTACCTTAAAAAATCCATCTGATCTCTTTACTTTGAATTGTAGTTTTGCTACTTTTTGAGCTGGAGACAGTGCGTTAAACAACTACAAGCTTGTCCTGCCAGCGGCTGCCACGCTGCAGGTTTGGCCAAGCGAAAGCGCAGAGTGAATAACAGAATAATCCCCTGGATGCGCGCGCCACTTGGCGTGTGCCATGAGACCGTAAATGCCGGCAGCCGTGTTGCCGCATTCGCTACTGTGCCTTTGCGCAGCACGCGTGTCGGTTCAAGCTGCGCTTCTCTGAAGGGCGGTGCCTGATGGCTCAGCCCACGCTGCTTGCTGACATTGGCGGCACCAATGCCCGCTTTGGTTTGGCCATGCCGGTCACACACCGTGTGGAACAAGTGACTGCGCTGCGCTGCGCCGACTATCCCGGCCCGGTCGAGGCCGCAATCGATTATCTGGACAAGCAAGGCATGCGCAGCGGACAACTGCGCTATGCCGCATTTGCCGTGGCCACGCCCACGCACGGACGTGTGGTGCATCTGACCAACAGCAATTGGTCCATAGACCGTACGCAGGTCGAGCAAAAACTTGGCCTGTCCAAGCTCTTGCTGGTCAATGATTTTGAAGCGCTGGCCATGGCGCTACCCTCACTTACACCCACCGATTGTCACGTGGTTGGCGGCGCGCAGCCGCAGCCTGCTTTGACACAGGCTGTCTTGGGGCCGGGTACCGGCCTGGGCGTTGCGGCGGTGGCCCAGCACGAGGGGCGGTGGGTCGCTCTGCCCGGCGAAGGCGGCCACGTCACACTTGCCGCGGCTGACGACTTTGAAGCTGCAGTCATCAAGGCCGCGCGCGCGCAATTCAGCCACGTATCGGCCGAGCGGCTGCTCTCCGGTATTGGCCTGCCAGTGCTCTACGCCGCGGTGTGCAGCGTGCATGGTGTGCAGGCGCAAGCGCTTACGGCAGCGCAAATCACCGAGCGCAGCGCAAGCGGCAGCGATGCGCAGTGCGCGGCGGCGATGGACGCATTCTTTTCCCTGCTCGGCAGCTTTGCCGGCAATGCGGCACTCACATTTGGCGCGCGCGGCGGTGTGTACATCGGCGGCGGCATTGTGCCGCGCATGATCGATGCGCTTGAAAAGTCCAAATTTCGCCAGCGCTTTGAAAGCAAAGGGCGCTTTGAGCCTTATTTAAAACAAGTCAGCACCGCCGTGATCACCGCGAAGTACCCGGCCCTGTTCGGGCTCGCAAACACGATGGCACAGCAACTGGAGATGGGCAAAGCGCAAGCGCCCCCGTAGCCAGCAAAGAATTGACTGCCCGGCGCCCGATCTTCCGGCCCCAGGCAGCAATAGGAGACAGCTTCAAGGCACAACCATAGAGGCTCGCTCCCGGTAACACCCTGAAGTGATCGCATTTCTTAAACCAGAGACAGGAGATTCTCAAATGAAACGCAAAGCAATCAAACTCGCTCCGATTGCTGCGGCCCTCGCGCTAACCTGCGGGAGTGCTTCAGCGCTGGAGTTCAGCGGTTATCTACGTTCCGGCGGTGGTACCAATAGCAAAGACGGCGCCCAAGTGTGTTTTCAGTTGCCCGGTGCCTACACCAAGTATCGCTTGGGCAATGAGTGCGAAACTTATGCGGAGATTGGCCTGGGCCAAAATCTGTATGACGGCAAGGATGGCGTGAAGGTTGATTACCACGGTCGCCTCGCTTACATCTCCAATCAGCAGCAAGATTTTGAAAGTCTTAACGATCCGGGCCGGGATATCGCCTTGCGCGAAAACTGGTTCGAGGCGAAGAATTTGCCTTTCATGAACGGAGGCACCGTTTGGGCTGGTAAACGCTTCTATCAGCGCCATGATGTGCATATCACGGACTTCTACTACTGGGATACAAGCGGTTACGGGTTAGGCGTCGAGAACTATCCGGCTGGGCCGGGGAAGCTGTCGTATGCGATTTTTCGTAACTCTGACGGCCCGAACCGCGCTACAACCCGGCACGACTTTCGTTTTGGTGGACTGCAACTGCCGGGTGGCTTTGGCGATCTGACATTTGGTCTGCAGTACAACACTGCTGATGCACCTTCGGAAATCCCCAACCCGATTCTTGACCTGAACGGTGCTGACCCAAATCGTCGCCCACCGATCGCGCCACTGACAATTCCCAATCCGGATCAAAAGAACAAGGGAGCCGCTATAACGGTTCAGCATTTCATGGGCGGCGTTCTGGGCGGCTTCAACAAATTTGCCATCCAATATGGAACAGGTACGGCATCAAACTTGGTGTTTCCTTATCCCGCATACGGCTCTGACTCCGACAAGAAGAGTTTTCGCATCGTTGAGCAGCTGCAATGGCAGCTCAGCCGTGAATTCTCTGGTATGGCAACGCTTGTCTATCAAGACCAAAAAGACAACTACCAATGGACGTCATTTGGGGTGCGGCCGGTGTATCACATCAGCGACTACTTCAAGCTCCAAGCTGAACTTGGCTTCGATCAAGTGAAGAACACCAATCCAAACCCAGGAACGGCACGGGACCCACAAGGCAACATCGTTCAAGACGGCGTTCGCAAGCTGACCAAGTTCACTATTGCACCAACATTGGTAGCAGGCCGTGGCTTCTGGACTCGCCCTGAAATGCGCGTCTTTTACACCTACGCCAAGTGGAACGACAAAGCGCGTGATTTCTGGGGTGGAGTTGCGGGCGGTGCGCAAGGTAAATTTGGCGCCAGCACGAACGGCTCAACCTTGGGTTTCCAAATCGAAGGCTGGTGGTAATCCAGTAGTTTTAGTTAGTTCTCCGAACGAGGGTTTGGGCGCCGCAAGGCGCCCTTTTTTATTGCCCTTTCAATCGGAAAGTGAGTGTTTCTGAGATATTTGAATATGCTCTACGCAATATCCATGCGGGTTTTGAGCCATTTTTGCTTGAAAACGCTCATGAATAAAGCGTTTCGTTTAGCGTTTTTGCGAAGCTAAAAAGCGCATGGATATTGCGTACTGTCTTTTACGAAATTCTAAAACCCTCTGACCCGTTCGCCCTGAGCTTGTCGAAGCCCTCTGCGTCAAGTTCAAGCACCGCTTTTTTTGGGGCAGAGCCCTTCGACAGGCTCAGGGCGAACGGAAACTACGCCAGTACTACCCGAGCAGAAGTACTTTGCACGAGCTGCGGAAAAGAAAAAGCCCGCGACCTGCGCGGGCTTTGGTGTGTGGCGAGCACGCTTACTTCTTACGCGCCTTCAATGCTTCGTCTGCGCTGAAGTACATATTGCAGTCGCCCTGGTTCACAAAAACCGCATTGCCTTGCTGCGGAAACCAGAACATGTCTTTGCCGCACTGGTCTTTGGTGTCACCTTTGTGAATGATGTAGTTGATCTTCTTGTTGCGGAACTCATTGGCCTTGACATGCCAGTACACGCCAAAGCCGTCTTTGCCGGTGGGCTTCATCGGCGCCATCCAGCTCACACCTTCCAGCGGCGCGTCGCTTTTTGTTTTACCGCCGGTGACTTTGGTGCCGTCAGTGGCTTCAAAAGATTCCCACAGATGCACGCCCCAGCCGTCGTAGTCGCCCGCCGGGCGGAAGTAATGAATCGCCACGCTGCCCTCTGGCACTTTGGCGGTTTCAACGGTCTGCGCGGCAGCGGGCGCTGAAAAGCTCAATCCGGCTGCGGCAAACGCAGCAGCGCCGAGCAGACGGTTTAGAAATTTGCGGATGTTCATGGGCTTGGCTCCTTGATAAGTTGTTTGGGTGTAAAGAAGTAATGCGGTTTCAACGCGCTAGTTGAGTTTGGCGCCGACATGAATGGCCAGCGCAGTGCCCGCGGCAACGCTGATGCTGGCCGTGCCGTCTGCAGCCACGGTCACCGGGGTTCCGGCGCAGCTCGTTGTGACGCCGGAGGTGAATTCATCTTGCGCGATGTTGCAATACTGCCCTGCTGGTAACGTGGTTTGCACGCTGGCGGCAATTGCGCTGCTGCCGCGGTTGATGGCCACATAGCCTTTGCCGGTGCGCGCAAAACCAATTTGATTGGTGCCAAAATTCTGCCAGCCCGACACAGCCGCGCCCGCGGCGGCCTTGCGAAAGCCCACCATATTGGCAACGGCGCGTCGACGATGCTCGCACACCCAGCTGCCGCTCTGCGCGCTGCCAATTTGCGTGGTGCAGCGTGTGTTGCCGCTGGCATCAAACGTAGACTGCGTGACGCCGCTTGCATTCGCCGGTGGGCCTTGGTCGCGGCCCGCGCCTGAGCTGCGGTCAAAGCCGTAACTGGACATCAGCGCCGGGTAGCCGTACGGATACGCAAGCAAGAATACGTTGGCCAGTTCATACGCGGCATCTGCAAAGTAGATGTTGCCGCCGCGCTGATTGTCATGATTGTCGGTAAACACCACTGCTTTATCGCTCGGCAAAAAGTTGGTGGGCAGCGCTTGCAGCAGCGATGGGTTCAGATTGTTGCGGCCCAAAAACGCGTCGCTCAAGCGGTAAGAGTATTGAAACTCGGTCACGTCCGACGCGCCGCCGCTGGCATTGCCCACGCCAAAGTACTGCTGCGCGGTCACGGCCTCGCCGCTGTTGTTGATCACTTCCAGAAACACGTAAGGCGCGGCGCGCCCGTCGGCCACTGCAGCCGCGTTGACTTTGGCGATGATGCCGTCTACATCACGCGGATGCATGTGCTTGGCGGCATCAATGCGAAAGCCTGCAACACCAAGGCGGTTCAGCGCGATCAGGTAGTTGGCGATCTTGGTGCGCACGCCATCGTCTTCAGTTTTCAGATCAGCAAGGCCCACCAGCTCGCAGTTCTGCACTTCAAATGCGTTTTGGTAGCTGTTGATGCCGCAGGCGGTGTGAAAATCTGCTTGGCTAAACGGCACGGCCGGGTAGCTGTATTTGGTGTAGGCCGATCCGGCGCTGCCGGTGCCGCTACCGGCAGTCATGTGGTTGATGACGGCGTCTGCGTAGATGTCTACGCCCGCCGCTTTGCACCGCGACACCATCGAAGTGAACTCTGCCTGCGTGCCAGAGCGCGACGCAGTCAGCGCATAGCTCACCGTTTGATAGCGCTGCCACCAGGGAAAACTCACGCCGCCGGATGTTGACGCCACGACTGCATGCTCGCTCGGTGGAGAAATCTGCACCGCTTTGAAGCCCTTGGGGCCGAGAAACTGTTCGCACTCGGTGGCAATGTCAGCCCAGCGCCATTCAAACAAATGCACAAACGCATCACCCGCTGCCGCGCGGCCAGTGGGCCGGTAGGTTTCCGGCAGCGGCGGCTGACTCACACTGGGCGGCGGCGTGGTGCTGCTACCGCCACCTCCTCCTCCGCCGCCGCAGGCGGTAACGCTGATTGCTACCGCAATCAAGCTGGCTGCCATCAAGGCACTGCGCAACTTCATGGCGCTGCCTGCTCCAACAGCACAAGGCCGCGCGCATCGGGTTTGATCTGCACCGCGCCGCCGGCGACCTTTACGGTTGCACCGGTGTAGGCGTCCCGCACTTCGGTACCGTCTGCAAACACACCGGCTACCTTGATAGCTGTGCCTTCTTTGGCGCCCATGGCCACCACCACTTTGTCTTGCGCGTGCACGCGGCTGAAGGTGTAGGGCGCATCCGACAGCTTGGCATGCGCGCCCTTGGCGAGTGCGACATGACGCGCACGGAACTGGCCGAGTTTTTTCCAGTGCGCGAGCAGCGCTGCGTCGGCAGAATCCCAGTTCATGAATGAGCGCGTGGCCTGCTGTTTGTCACCGGATGTGAACGAGCCGGCCGGTCGCGCGGTTTCATCGCCGTAATAAATCTGTACACCGCCAGGTGCGAGCATCAGGGCATTGGCGGCGTCAAATAATTTGGTACGGTCAAACAACTTGGTGTCGTGCGATGAGATATACGACAGCACATTGTGCGCTGCTGGTGCTGCCAACACTTTGGCGTAGTCGCTGTACAGCTTGTCCAGCTCGGTGTTGTTCTTGACCTCTTCCAACTTGCTTTGAAAATCGAAGTTGATCAGATTGTCAAACCCTGCGTCATACAACTTGGTGCGCTCAATGCCTTGGCCCCAAAACTCACCCGTCATCCAAAACGTCGCTTCATCGGGTGACTTGCCGGGATTGGCTTTGCGCCAATCCGCGAGGGCCTGCGTGCCGGCTTTTTTCAGCGCGGCCCAAGATTCTGGTTCAACATGCTTGACCGTGTCAGCACGAAAGCCATCCACGCCAAAGTCTTTCACCCATTGTGTCAGCCATGTAACCAAATAGTCGCGCACAGTGGCATCGGGCAGCGCGACGGCTTTCGTATCGGGCTTGTTTTTCAGAAACGGTGGCAGACCGACTTTCTTGGTGGCCTCGGTCTTGAAGTCGGGCAAGTACGCAAGCTGGCTGGTGAGATCGTCACGCCCGCCTTCTTGATAGCCACGCAGGCCGGAGCGAATCCAGTCCGGCCCCCACCAGTTGAGCCAGGCCGGGTCGTTGTAATCAATAAAGCTGTGATAGTCATTCAGCCAAGCTTCTTCATAGCCCTTCCACAACACACCGGTCTTTTTGTCTCCGCGCGGGCCGACAAATTTGGCCAGCGAAACAATGTCGCCATAGCCGGGATGGTTCATCACGACATCGAACACCACGCGAATGCCTTGCGCGTGGGCGGTGGTCATCAGCTCGCGCAGCTCATCGTCGGTGCCCATGTTGGCATCAAGCTTGGTGAAGTCCAGCGCGTAGTAGCCGTGATAAGCGTAGTGGCGAAACTCCTTGTTGCCGCCCACCACCCAGCCATGCATCTGTTCATACGGCGCGGTGATCCAGATGGCGTTGACGCCGAGCGACTTGAACCAGCCTTCTTTCAGCTTCTTTGTGAGGCCCGCCAAATCGCCGCCGTGAAAAGTGCCGATGTCTTTTTTGGGGTCTTTATCGCGCGTGCGGCCATAGCTGCCGTTATTGGCCGGATTGCCGTCAAAAAAACGGTCTGTCACCACAAAGTACACAATCGGATTGTCGGCAAAGGTGCCTGCGCTAGCCGGCGGCTTTTGCTGCGCGTGCGTAGCGCTGGTGCAAAGCGCTGCAAGCAGCGCGGTCTTGATCAGCAGTTTGGAGAGGGACTTCATGACAGCATCTCTTTCACTCAATACTCGATATTTCTAAGTGCTCTACGCAATATCCATGCGCTTTTTGAGGCAAAAATGGCTGAAAAGGCGCATGGATATTGCGTAGAGCACATTTAAATGTGCTTTAAAGCGAAGCGTTAGCCTTTCACACCACCTGCCGTCAGGCCAGACACAATCCAGCGCTGCGCGAGCAAAAACACGAGTGTGATCGGCAAACCCGACAGCACCGCAGCGGCAGCAAAATCGCCCCACAAATACTTCTGTTCATACAAGTAATACTTTGAGCCAACGGCCAGCGTGAGGTTATCTTCTTGCCGCAACAGAATTGAAGCGATGGGATATTCCTGAATGTTGGCGATGAAGGCCAGCACGAACACTGTCATCAAGATCGGCACCGCCATCGGCAGCAGCACGTAGCGAAATGCCTGCCAGTGTGTGGCGCCGTCCACCTTGGCGCACTCTTCAATTTCATGCGGGATGGAATCGAAGTAGCCGCGAATCGTCCAGATATGCATGGCCACGCCGCCCAGATACGCCACGATCACGCCGGCGTGCGTTTCAATGCCCAGCCAAGGCACGTAGTTGCCGATGGTTTCAAAAATCGCGTAAATCGCCACCAGCGCGAGCACTGCAGGAAACATTTGCAGCAGCAACATGCTGTTCAAAATCGTGGACTTGTAGCGGAACTTGAGCCGCGCAAATGCGTAGGCTGCAGTGGTAGAAATAGCGACAATCAGCGCCGACGAGATCACCGCGATCTTGATCGAATTCCACAACCACAGCAGCACCGGAAACGGCGGCTTGACCAGAGCGCCGTTTTCATCTTGATACGGAATGCCCAGCGCCAGGCTCCAGTGTTCAAAGCTGATGCGGTCTGGAATCAAACTGCCGGTAGCAAAATTGCCCGGCCGCAGCGAAATAGAAATAATCGCCAACAGCGGAAAAATCGTGATGCCGATCAGCGCCCACAAAAACGCATGCGCGGCCAGCAGCCGGAAGCGTTGGTTCTTGCCAGTGACAATAGCCATACTCTACTTTGCCCCCTGATTTGCATTGGTGAGCTTCAGATTGATCATCGACAGCATCGCAACCAAGAAGAAAATCACGGTCGAGATGGCCGCGGCAAGCCCGAAGTTCTGGCCCGAATCCTGGAATGCGATGCGATAGGTGTACGACACAAGAATATCGGTCGTACCCGCCGGAACCTTGGTGTTCAAGAAGTCGGGCCGCCCGCCGGTGAGCAGCGCGATCAGCACGAAGTTGTTGAAGTTAAATGCGAACGATGCGATCAACAGCGGCGTCAATGGTTTGACGATCAATGGCATCGTAATCTTGGTGAAGTTGGTCCACGGCCCCGCGCCGGCAATCGCCGATGCTTCATACAAGTCTGATGGAATCGCTTTGAGCAAGGCCGTGCAGATCACCATCATGTACGGGTAGCCCAGCCATGTGTTCACGATGATCAGCATCGCTTTGGCCAAGGTGGGGTCGGCAAACCACGCCGGCTTGATGCCCAGCACAAAACCCAGGATGGTATTGATCTCGCCAAAGTTCTGATTGAACAGCCCTTTGAACACCAGGATCGAGATAAACGCTGGCACCGCATACGGCAGAAACAGCAGCGTGCGGTACACGCCGCGAAAACGCAGCTGTTCCCAGTTCAGCAGCACCGCAAGCGTGAACCCTACCGCGAGCGAGAACAGCACCGTGAGCGCGGCGAACGCCACCGTCCAGATAAAGATGGCGAAAAACGGGCCGCGAAAATCCGGGTCGTTCACCATGCGGCTGTAGTTGCCCAAGCCAATCCCTACCTTGAAGCCCGGCAGCACCCGCTCGCCACTGGTGCTTTCGTAAAAGCCGGTGTCCATGTTGGCCTTGTAGACCTCGCCCGACTTGAGGTTGGTCAAACTGGCATCGGCATTGCGCTTCCACACACGATCCAGCGGCGCAAATTCGCGCGCGCCCGCGTAGCTGAGCATGCTGCCATCAGGAAGCTTGAGCTTGATCTGCGCCAATACTTTGCGGTGCTTGAGCACCTCAGAGAGCGGCAGCGGATCGTTAATCTGAAAACTCGCATCGTTCAGCGAGGTCATTGTCAGCTCGCCCGGCGGACTGGGCTGCAGCAGCGCCAGCGACGGCGACAGAAAGCTCTTTGCCCGCAGCTCTTTGAGCTTGGCTTCGTCCTGCTCGTCCTCTTCATCATGCTTGGGCGCGAGAAGAATGCGAAACTCTTCGCCCTCCGCGTGCAGCGTAAAGCTAAAGCCCTGCCCCTCGCCCGGCGCAGTTTGATCCAGCAGATACGCGGTTGAACGCTCCAGCGTGAGCAAGTTGCTGGATGAATAGTTGGTAAAGCCGATCTGCACCGTGTAGAACAGCGGAAAGGCCACAAAGATCAGCATGCCCGCCAACCCCGGAAACAGGTAACGGTAGGCAAACGCTACGTTGGCCAGATACACAAAAAAACCCAGCCCAAACAGCGCCAGCGCAGCAACCGCCAGCAGCAACTGGCCAGCGGCATAGATCTTGAAAACGATCCACAGCGCCGCCAGTGCGCTGATGATCGTGAAAGGCCACTTTAGGGTGCGGCCCCAATCCGTCTGACCCATGCAACCTCTCTTTGCGCGGTGCCGCGCGTACAGCACGGCCCGCGTGTCTCCATCGTTATGCTGTCACAGCAGCTGTGCACACAACTTCAGCCGCAGCGCAGGCGCGAAAATCTCTGTAAATCCGCGCCCTTGCTGCCTCTAAAACTACGCCTTTACTTGCCCAGCATGCGCGCCGCAGCGGCATCCAGCGCTTCTTTGGGCGTTTGACGGCCGTTGCTGATGTTTTCCAGCGCAGAGCCCATCGACGACCAGAACTTGCCCATCTCAGGAATATTGGGCATCGGCTCGCCGCGGCGCGCGTTTTCCATCGTCGCCTTGATGTAAGCGTTTTCTGAAAGCTCTTTGAAGAATGCCTTGTTGGCCGGCGTGCCCAGCGGTACATCGGCGTTGATCATCTTCAAGCCGTCGACTTTGAGCACGTGGTTTTCAAGGAATTCTTTAGCCACGTCTTTGTTCTTGCTCGGCGCGGCGATCATGCAGCCCAGCACGCCGACAAAAGGCTTGGCCGGTTTGCCCGCGACATCAGGAATCGGCGCCACGCCAAAATCGATATTGCTCTTTTTGATGTTGTCCCATGCCCACGGGCCAGAGATCATCATGGCCACATTGCCTTTGTTGAAGGCGGCTTCCATCTCTGCATAGCCTGAGCCTTTGGGCATCATGCCGGTCTTGACCATGCTGGCCAGCAGCTCGCCGCCTTTGAGTGCGCCGGCGGAGTTCACGCCCACTTTGGTGGGATCAAGCTCGCCTTTGGCATCGCGGCCAAACACAAAGCCGCCATTGGCCGCCAGAATCGGCCAGGTGAAATAGGTGTTGTTGTAGTCCCAGAGAATCGCTTTCTTGCCTTTGGCGGAAAGCTCTTTGTCCAGCTTGGCTACGTCATCAAAAGACTTGGGCGGCGTTTTGACCAGCGCCTTGTTGTAGATCAGGCCGACTGCTTCGATGGACAGTGGGTAGCCCCAGGTTTTGCCTTGGAAGTTAAACGCTTTCCATGCGGTCTCTTCAATCTCGTCGCGTACCTTCTTGCTCGGATTGACCGGAACGATCAGGCCGGATTTGGCCCACTCACCCATGCGGTCGTGCGGCCAGCAGAATACGTCAGGCCCTTTGCCTGCAGCGGCGGCCTGCGCAAACTTGCCCGGCGCATCTTCAGGATGTTCCACCGTTACGGGAATGCCGGCTTTTTTGGCAAACGCGTCACCCACTTTTTGCAGGCCGTTGTAACCCTTGTCGCCATTGATCCAGACGAGCAACTTGCCGGCGTCTTGCGCGCTGGCCGCCGCCGCAAAACCGAGCGCCGCCGTCACCGCAGCCGCGGTTGCGATTCGTTTGAATATTGTGGTCTTCATGCTGCTGTCTCCTGTGGAAAAAGAAAGGGGCTGGGAATTTTTTAGATACTGCACAAATCAGGCGGCGCGCCGATGCGGCACTTGGTAATGCCGCCGCATTGCAACGCCTTTTGCATCAAACAGATGCGAGCAATTGGCCGGAATGGACAGATTGAGCACATCGCCAATGGCGACATCAGAGCCGCCAGGCATATGGCAGGTCAGCGCATCGGCCACGCCTTCGTACGCAAAATAGGCCTGTGTGGAGCCGCCCAGCGGTTCCACGAAATTGACTGTTGCGCGGATCTGATTTTCAGCGGCATCAATCACAAAATGCTCCGGCCGCACGCCGAGGGTCACCTTGTCGCCCGGTTTGGCGGCTGATGCGTCAACCTCCACACGGATCTGCACCTGCGATTTGAGGCGGACCACGGCCTGGCGCGCATCGGCTTGCATCACCTCTGCTTCAATAAAGTTCATCTTGGGCGATCCAATGAATCCGGCCACAAATGCGTTGACAGGGTATTCATAGAGTTCGAGCGGTGTGCCTACTTGCTCAATCTTGCCGGCCGCTAGCACGACGATGCGGCTGGCCAGCGTCATGGCCTCGACCTGATCGTGCGTCACGTAGATCATGGTGGTCTTAAGCTCTTCATGCAGCTTGGCGAACTCGTAGCGCATGCGCACGCGCAGCGCCGCGTCTAGATTGGACAGCGGCTCGTCAAACAAAAACACTTCGGCCTTGCGCACAATCGCGCGCCCGATCGCTACGCGCTGACGCTGGCCGCCGGACAGATCTTTGGGCTTGCGCGCGAGCAGTTTGTCGATATTGAGAATCTGCGCCGCGTGCTGAACGGCAGCGTCGATCTTGTCTTTGGGCATTTTGGCCAGCTTCAGGCCAAACGCCATATTGTCATACAGCGACATGTGCGGATACAGCGCGTAGGACTGAAACACCATCGCAATGCCGCGCTCGGCCGGCGGCACATCATTGACCAGCTTGCCGCCGATTTTCAGCTCGCCGCTGGTAATGTCTTCCAGGCCGGCGATCACGCGCAGCAAGGTGGACTTGCCGCAGCCCGATGGGCCGACAAACACGACAAATTCGCCGTCTTCAATCTCAAGGTTGATGTCGTGCAGCACCTGCACGTCACCAAAGGCCTTATTGACTTTGTGAAGCCGAACGTCGGACATCGTCTTGGTCTCCTGCATTTTTTGTTCTAAAACGCGGCGCGTTAGATTGCTACAGCGCCGCACTTTGGATGCCTAATTTGACTAGGCACTCTATTTATGTAGAAAATATACAAAAATATTGTCTGAATTACAATACTTACTCGATACCGCTCAAAAAATAATTTTTCTTTTTAAATCAACTAGTTATCAATATTCCACCACCATAATCTGATTTCGTAGCGTCCGGTTGTGTAGCTAAACTACGTTACAACCAGGAAGTTTCTAGAAAGGTTGAGCATGGCAACTCTAACGGACAAACGTATGTCTTCTTCCTCAAGCGCCACAAACGCAGCAATCGCATTCAGCGCGCCGCCCAGCACCATTAGCGCATCCGGCCCGGCCGGCGCCCATGCCGTATTGGAGCAATGGATGCGCTCTGCCGCAAGTGATTGCAGGGCCGAGTTGGCGCGCCGCTGGGACGCGCAGGCCGCGGCGGACCGCAAGTCCAAAGCCAAGCGGGTGCACTACCTATCCATGGAGTTTTTGGTTGGTCGCGCCATGAGTAACGCGCTTGCCGCGCTGGGCCTGACCGAGCAGTTTGACGTTGCTACGCGCAAGGCCGGGTTTGATGCGTCCGCGATCCTGGAGCGCGAGCCCGATGCTGCGCTGGGCAACGGCGGGCTGGGCCGGCTGGCCGCCTGCTTTTTAGATTCGATGGCCACGCTTGCCTTGCCCTCCTTCGGCTACGGCTTGCGTTACGAATTCGGCATGTTTGCGCAGCGTGTGCATGACGGCCAGCAGGTGGAGCAGCCAGACAACTGGCTTGCCAAGGGCAACCCGTGGGAAATCTATCGGCCTGAGCTGAGTTTTGCGGTGCATTTTGGTGGCCGCGTGGATGGTGAAGCGGGTTCGCGGCGCTGGTCGCCGGCGACGACGGTGATTGCCAGCGCATACGACCTGATTATTCCCGGTCATGGCACCGAGCGCGTTTCCACCTTGCGGCAGTGGCATGCTGCAGCCACACAGCCGCTGGATTTTCAATCCTTCAGCCATGGCGACTACGAAGCTGCGGCCAAGGCGCGTATCGCCGCAGAGTCACTCAACTGGGTGCTGTACCCCGACGACAGCACGCAGGCCGGGCGCGAGCTGCGGCTCAAGCAGGAATATCTACTGGTGAGTGCGAGCCTGCAAGATATCGTGGCGCGGCACATTGCCGAGCACGGCAACATTGACAATATCGGCCGCTTTGCCGCGATCCATTTGAACGATACGCATCCTGCGCTGGCCGCGCCGGAGCTGATGCGCCTGCTGGTGGATGAACACGGCATGGCTTGGGATGCCGCGTTTGCGCAGTGCGTGCAGGCATTTTCTTACACCAACCACACGCTGATGCCCGAGGCGCTGGAAACCTGGCCGGTGCGCATGCTGGAAAGCTTGCTGCCGCGCCACTTAGAAATTATTTACCGCATGAATGCAGACTTCTTGGCCGTCGTGCGCAAGAAATTCCCCGGCAACGAAGACCTGGTGCAGCAGGTGTCTTTGATTGACGAGCATGGCGAGCGGCGTGCGCGCATGGCATCACTGTCCATCATCGCGTCGCACTATGTCAACGGCGTCTCTGCACTGCACTCACAGCTGATGGTGGAGACGATTTTTGCAGGTTTTGCGCAGGTGTTTCCAGAGCGTTTTGGCAATATCACCAACGGCGTCACGCCGCGCCGCTGGCTGATGCAGGCCAATCCTGCACTCAGCACATTGCTGGACAAGCGGCTGGGCGATGCGTGGCGCGGCGACCTGGATGCGCTTGCACAGCTCACCGCCAAAAAGCTGCCGGCGTCGCTGCTGCAAGATTTTCGCGCCGCCAAGCGCAGCAACAAAGTGCGGCTTGCAGATGTGATCCGCCGCGACCTGGGCATTACCGTTGACCCGGACAGCTTGTTTGACGTGCAAGTCAAACGCATTCACGAATACAAACGCCAGCTGCTCAACGTGCTGCATGTGATTGCGCGCTACCAAGCCATTCTTGCGCAGCCGAATGCGCCGTGGGTGCCGCGCACTGTCGTGTTTGCGGGCAAGGCCGCATCAGCCTACGTGGCGGCCAAGTCGATCATCCGCCTGATTCACGATGTGGCGCGCGTGGTCAATGGCGACCCGCGCGTGCGCGATCTGCTCAAGGTAGTGTTTCTGCCCAACTACAGCGTGTCGCTGGCGGAGGTCATTATTCCCGCGGCCGATTTGTCTGAACAGATTTCCACCGCAGGCACAGAGGCATCCGGCACCGGCAATATGAAGTTCGCCATGAACGGCGCGCTCACCATCGGCACCTGGGACGGCGCCAACATCGAGATGGCAGAAGCAATTGGGCAGGACAAGCTGTTTATCTTCGGCCTGCGCTCGCATGAAGTGGCGCAGACCAAGGCGCTGGGTTACGACCCGCGCTTGCACTACGAAGAAAACGCGCAATTGCGCAGCGTGATCGACGCGGTGCTCTCGGGCAGCTTCTCGCAGGGCGATGGCTCGCGCTACCGGCAGTTGATGGAGTCGCTGCTGCATCGCGACCAGTATCTGCTGCTCGCAGACTTTGCCAGCTACGTGGACACGCAGCAGCAAGTGGATGCACTGTTCAGCCAGAGCGCGCAGTGGGATGAGCGTGCGATTCAGAATGTGGCAGGCATGGGCTTTTTCTCGACCGACCGCACCATCCGCGAGTACGCGGACAAGGTATGGTCAATGCCTGTGAAGCGTTAGAAAAAGCACATTTTCAATATGCTCTACGCAATATCCATGCGCCTTTTGAAGCAAAAATGGCTCAAAAGGCGCATGGAACCTGCGTACATGCCTTTGAAAGGCATGGTTTTTTACACCGCAAAGCAGCTGCGCGGCTTATGATGCGCCTGTTCACTGCTTTCCCCGTCATTCGCAGTTCACCTCATCGCTGCTCATCCATCCATGCTCGCTGAAGACCAGCTCAACGCACTGCGTGAAGCGCGCCACAATGACCCATTCAGCGTGCTGGGCATGCACACCGGGCAAGACGATGCGCTCTGGGTCCGCGCCATGCTGCCGGGCGCCAAAGCAGTGTCGGTGCTGGATGCAGAACAAGGCCGCGTGGTGTGCGAGCTTGAGCGCCGCCATGCAGACGGTTTTTTTGAAGGCCGGCTGGCGCGCCGCAAGCGCGCATTTAGCTACCGGCTCGCGGTGCAGTGGACAGGTAACGGCGCGGGCGAGTACGCCGATGCGTATGCGTTTGGCTCGACCATTGGCGAACAAGACCTGCACTTCTTGGGCGAAGGCACACACGCGCGGCCCTACACCATCCTGGGCGCGCACTTGCTCACGCTTGCAGGCGTTAGCGGTACGCGCTTTGCGGTGTGGGCGCCCAACGCGCAGCGCGTCAGCGTGGTGGGTGCATTCAACAATTGGGACGGCCGCCGCCACCCGATGCGGCTGCACTACGGTACCGGTATCTGGGAAATTTTTGTTCCGCACGTAACCGCCGGCGATCACTACAAGTACGAAATCCGTAGCAAAAAAGGCCGCGTCCTGCCGCTCAAAGCAGACCCGTATGCGTTTGCATCCGAGCTGCGGCCAGCTACTGCAAGCGTGGTTGCAGCGCTCCCGCCCGCGGCGCCGCTGCCTGCGGCGCGCGCACGCGCCAATGAACGCACTGCACCGGTCTCGATTTACGAAGTGCATCTTTCATCATGGAAGCGCCGCGCGGACGGCACATTCAAATCCTGGGAAGAACTTGCGCAGGAACTGCCCGCCTACGCAGCCGATCTGGGCTTTACGCATCTTGAGCTGATGCCCGTGAGTGAACATCCGTTTGATGGTTCGTGGGGCTATCAGACGCTGGGCATGTTCGCACCCACAGCGCGGTTTGGCGACACGCAGGGCTTTGCGCACTTTGTCAGCGCTTGTCATCAAGCCGGGCTGGGCGTCATCATCGACTGGGTGCCAGCGCACTTTCCCTCTGACAGCCACGGGCTGGCGCAGTTTGACGGCACGCATTTGTATGAATACGCCGATCCGCGCGAAGGCTTTCACCGCGACTGGAACACGCTGATCTATAACTTTGGCCGCAATGAAGTGCGCAATTTTCTCGTCGGCAGCGCGCTGTTTTGGCTTGAGCGTTACGGCATTGACGGCCTGCGCGTGGATGCAGTGGCATCGATGCTGTACCGCGACTACAGCCGCCCGGCTGGCGAGTGGATTCCCAACGCCCATGGCGGGCGCGAAAATCTGGAAGCCATTGCGCTGCTGCGCCGCATGAATGAAATCGTCGGCGAACACGCCGCCGGCTGCATCACGCTGGCAGAAGAATCCACCGCGTTTCCTGCCGTGTCGCGCCCCACTTACGTCGGTGGCCTGGGCTTTCACTACAAGTGGAACATGGGCTGGATGCACGACACGCTGGAGTTCATGCACCGCGACCCGGCGCACCGCAAGTACCACCACGGCCAAATGACCTTTGGCCTGGTGTACGCGTTCAGCGAAAACTTTGTGCTGCCGCTGTCGCATGATGAAGTGGTGCACGGCAAAGGTTCGCTGCTGAACAAAATGCCGGGCGATCGCTGGCAAAAGTTTGCCAATCTGCGCGCCTACTTCGGCTTTATGTGGACGCATCCCGGCAAGAAGCTGCTGTTCATGGGTGGCGAATTTGCGCAAGAGCGCGAATGGAACCACGACGCCAGCCTGCAATGGGACTTACTTGAAAACACAGAGCACGCCGGCGTGCGCGATTTAGTGCGCGACTTGAACAAGCTGTACCGCAGCATGCCCGCGCTGCACCGCTTTGACTGCGAGCCGCAGGGCTTCGAGTGGGTTGAGGCCAACGACACCGATCAATCCGTGCTGGCTTATCTGCGCAAATCGGAAGATCAGCAACTCCTCATCGTCTGCAATTTCACACCGGTGCCGCGCCTGGGTTATCGCGTCGGCGTGCCCTTTACCGGTGGCACGCACTGGCGCGAAATTCTCAACACAGACTCTACGTACTACGGCGGCTCCAACGTGGGCAACGGGCTCGCACCGGTGGCGGTGCAGAGCATTCAAGCGCATGGCCGCAGCCACTCGCTGCCGCTGAACCTTCCGCCCTTGGCGACGATTGTGCTGCAGCCGGTGTAATGCACTCTGACGTGATTCTTGAGGGCCACGCCTATCCGCTGGGCGCCACGGTGCAAGACGGCGGCGTGAACTTTGCACTGGCCAGCGAGAATGCGCACGGTGTTGAACTCTGCCTGTTTGATGCAAGCGGCGCAGAAAAGCGCCTGCGCCTGCCCGGCTTGACCAGCGGCGTGTTTCACGGCTTTGTTCCAGGTTGCCAAGCGGGCGCTGTCTACGGTTACCGCGTGCACGGCCCGTATGCCCCGCACTTGGGGCACCGCTTCAACGCGAACAAACTGCTGCTTGATCCCTACGCACGCGAAATCGTCGGCAATTTTCAGTGGGTGGACGCACAGTTCGGCCACGACCCTGCGAGCGCGCACGGCCATCACAGCATGAGTCATGCGGACAATGCTGGCATCGCACTGAAAGCGCGCGTTCCTAAAAATGCCGCGACGGACGATCTTGGCAGCGTGCACGTGCCGGTGCGCGAAGCAGTGTTTTATGAACTGCACGTCAAAGGTTTTTCCAAGCTGAATCAGGATATTCCGGCTGCGCTGCGCGGCACCTACGCCGGCCTGGCGCATCCGGCCAGCGTGCAGCATCTCAAGCAGCTGGGCGTGACTTCTGCTTGCCTGTTGCCGGTGCACTTTCATATTGATGAAGCTGCGCTCGTGCGCCGCGGCTTGACCAATTATTGGGGCTACAACACGATTGGGTTTTTCTGCCCATCGCCACGGCTGGCCAGTGCAACTGACCCTGCGGCAGTCGTGCAGGAGTT
>JBOFGW010000300.1:0-1596 GCA_051649325.1 Burkholderiaceae bacterium
CGCTAGTCGTGGCCCTGCTGCTGATCGCCAGCGTTGCCTACGCCATGTTTGACCGTGAACACCAGTTTGCGCATGACCGCTTGCTCGGCACTCGGCTGTTTTATGCGCCGGGCAAGCCCAGAAAAGCCAAAACTCAGAATTGAAGTACGCAATATCCATGCGGTTTTTGAGGCAAAAATGGCTGAAAACCCTCATGGATATTGCGTATTTGCCAATAAATGACTGTGTTTTTATCCCGCAAATATCGCCCGCATCAGCGCAGTTTCCCGCTGCTTGATCGTGCGCAGAAACAGCGCCGGGTCGGGCAGTTTCTTGAATGCATCCAGCCCGTGGGCCAAAAACGTATGCAACCGCAGCAACCCGGCGGCGCGGGCGGGCATTTCCATCATGGCGAGCGTGGGCCGGATGAGCGGTAGGCGCACGGCCTGCGCGAGCGTCTTGCCGGTGCGATCGAGCAATGTCAGTTGCTGTTCACGTTCCTCTGGCTGGCCAACGGCGCGGTACAGCTCGCCGTATAGGTCTTCATCCACCTGCGCTGCATCGCCATGCTGCGTGAGCAGCACGTGCGCCATGGCGTGGTCAAGATCGGCAGACATGGCGTCTAGTGACAGCGCGTCGCCCACCGCGTCCAGCGCCACTTGCGGCAGCACTTTGGCCATCAGCGGCACAATCCGCTCGACATCCGCGTCGCGCTGCTCGGCTACATCGGCGGTGCAATACAGTTCATCCAGAAAAAACAGCGCCGCTGGCTTGATGCGCGCGTCAGCCAGAAAATCTTCGTAGGTCTGCGCCAAGCGGCTGCGCTGATAGGCCTGCACCCGCGCCAGCGCCCGCCGCACCTGCGGCGCAGCGTCGCCGCGCACCACGTGGATGCGCTCTAGGGTTTGCGCGACATGCGTTTGCCACTCGGCGCGTTTGGACATACCAGCAATGGTAGCCAAAAGCGGTTCGATTAGATCAAGGTCTCTATCCGTGCCACTTAGAATGCGGGAACAAGAACCGAAGGATCGGGAGACACACGTGAAACGCCGTACATTTCTCGCCGTGGGCGCGGGCAGCGCCACGCTGCTGGCCGCAGGCGGCTGGTGGTGGAGCGCGCAGAATGGCGCGCCCACGCGCGCCGCGCTCGCCATGCCGGACGCAACCGCGCTGCTGACTGCGCTGATTCCCGCCGTGGTGGGCGCACCGGGTGCGCCGCTGACTGCGTCGCAGATTGCCAGTGCGATCGAGCGCGTCAAAGGCGCCATCGCCAACCTGCCGCTGCCGGTGCAAGACGAAATTGGCGAGCTGTTTGGCTTGCTGTCGAACAGCGTGTTTCGCCGTTTGGCCGCGGGTATTGCGGTGCCGTGGCGCGAAGCCAAGCCGGAAGAACTGGCCGCCTTTCTGCAAAGCTGGCGCACCCATTCGCTTAGCCTGCTGCAAGTGGGCTATCACGCGCTGCACGATCTGATCGTTGGCAGCTACTACGCCGATGAATCCACTTGGGCGCATACCGGCTACCCTGGCCCCATCAAAATTCCGGCTTGAGGTTGCGGTATGCAAACGCAGGTTGCTCTTTCTTCATACAACCCCACCCCCGCCCTCCCCTGCGCGCAG
>JBOFGW010000301.1:0-48296 GCA_051649325.1 Burkholderiaceae bacterium
AACAAGTACGAGCACAGCGAAGTGGAGCTGCCCAGCAATGAAACCGCGGTGACCTTCAAAAACAAAGGCACGGAACTGCGCGCAGAAGTGACGCATGCGCCGCTGGCCGGCTGGCGCGGCACGGCGGTGCTGCAGGCCAGCTCGCGTAACTTCTCGGCCCTGTCGCCCGATGGCGAAGTGGAACTGGTAGAGCCCAACAAAACGCGTGCAACAGCGCTGGCGCTGGTGGAAGAACGCGACTTTGGCGCTTTTGCGCTGGATGCCGGCGTGCGCGTAGAACGCGAGCGGCACACGCCGGAGTCTGGCGCAACGCGCAGCTTTAACTTGACCTCGCTTTCCGCCGGCGGGCTATGGCGCTTTGCACCGGGCTATAACGCGGCGTTGACGGTATCGTCCAACCAGCGCGCGCCGCAGCCTGAAGAGCTGTACACCAACGGCCCGCATGAAGCGACCGCCACCTTTGAGATTGGCGACCCGAATCTGCGGCGCGAAAAATCGCGCGCGGTCGATCTGACCCTGCGCAAAACCGCCGGGCCGGTGCGCGGATCGGTCAGCCTGTTCACGCAGCGCTTTACCGATTACGTGTTTGCGCAGTTTCTGGATAGCGATGCGGACGGCGTTGCCGACCGGGTAGGCGAAGACGGCGTGCTCGATCCCGCCGGTGAACTGTTGCTTTTGCAATACATCCAGACCAAAGCGCGTTTTAGCGGTGCGGAGTTTGAGCTGCTGGCCGATCTGCCCGTGCCCGGCCTGGCATTGCGCGTGTTTGGCGACCGGGTCACGGGCAGTTTGTCGGGCGGCACGCCCTTGCCGCGGATCGCACCGCAGCGCCTGGGGCTTGGGCTGAACTACGGCACCGGCCCGTGGCAATTTGCGGTCAATGCAACACGCGTATCTGCGCAGAACCGCCTGGCGCCGCTGGAAACAACCACGGATGGCTATACCAAAGTTGATTTAAGTGCACAATGGCTCACTAAGTTGGCAGCCGGGTCGCAGATGAGCGTGTATGCCCAGTTGCGCAACGCCACAGACGCGACCGTACGGCTGCACACATCGGCGCTCAAAGACAGCGTGCCGCAAGCCGGCCGCACGTTGCTCGCAGGGGTCAAAGTGAACTGGTAAGGGCGCGCGTCCGCGCGGGCAGCTCAGGCGTAATCACTAAACAGGAGTACTCTTGGGTTGCCGCGTAACACTGGATACTGAGCGAAGTGCTTTCCCCGATTTGCGGTAACTTCAAAAAGTCTGACAATTGGCAAGAGGCAGCCGACAGACGGCCGTGATAAATTGGTAACCAATCGGAGGTAACTTCGTAAGGTGTCTTTAGTCGGCGTGGACAAGCACTAGACAGTCCATGCCCGTAAAACATAAGAAAGTCGGCAACACAGCGTGATTCTTTCTCTGTTTAAAAAAGACCGCTCCGGTAAAGGAGGCGGTGCGGATCGCCCCGGTGAACCGGAATCAGCACGCGCGCCTTCGCCGGGATCAAAAGCTGCCGGGCTATCTACCGGCGCCGGCGGCATGCCCAAAGAATTTGCCGATATCGCCGACATTCAAACCGAATTCCCGCAGTTGCCGATAGATTCAAAGTCAAACAGCCCTGATGCTGCGTTTGCGCCGCGCATGAACGCGCCGATGAGCGTAGACCCCAAAGCCCTGGCGCGCGCCGCCGTAGCCAAGATTGACGCGATTGAATCTGAAATGGTGGAGAAGTACACCGGCAAAAAATCGCCCAATGTCACCGCGGCCAAAGTCGAAGGCGGCCCCAAGGTGGTGGGCGGCATGCCGCAGCACGCACTAAAGCCGGTGCAGCGCGCTTCGCGTTCGGGCTCCTCATCCGGCCAGCCGGATTTAGAGAACCCTACTGACATGCTGCTGGGCGATTCTTCATTGCGTGACGCGATGGAGATTGCCTCTTCTGCGACCGCACCGTCGATTGAAGAAGCGGCGGTGCTGTTTGCCAATGGCCAGACCGAGGCCGCTACCGAAGTGTTGCTAGTCGCCATCCGCGAAGGCTCGCTGGGGCGCAGCGAATATTCGGGCTATCACATGCTGTTTGACCTGCTGCATCTGCAGGGCAAAAAAGAAGAATACGACCAGCATTCACTGGACTTTGTGGTCAAGTTTGAGCAAAGCCCGCCCGGCTGGTCGCAGCGCGTCGCGCCTAAGCCGCAAACGGTTTCGCCGGGCAACATGCCGCAAGTCACGTTTAAAGCGGCGCTAGATGCATCGATCGTCCCGCAGCTTGAGCGCATCAAGCAGCTGGCGGCCAAGCACACGGCGCTGCGGCTGGAGTTTTCGCAAGTCAAGACTGCGGATGTGGTGGGCTGCGAACTGCTGATGCGCGTGCTCAACGCATTTGCCAAAGCGCACCATCAAATGGACATGACCGGCACCGACAAGCTGCAAGCCGCCGTGTCGTCACTGATTGAAAAAGGCCGCAAAGATCCGTCGCAGGCGGCGTGGCTGCTGCTGCTGGAGCTGCACCGCATCGGCGACCGGCAGGAAGATTTTGAGAATCTGGCGATCGACTACTGCGTGACTTATGAAGTCTCGCCCCCGTCGTGGGAGCCGGCGCCAAAAAATATCCGCTCGTCCGACCCGCCGCCACTCACGGCGAACACCATCGTGGACAATCTGCTGCCCGATGAGATCAACGCGGTGGGCGAGATCAAGGGCCTGGGCGAATCGCTGATCGCGCAGATTGATGCTGCGCTGGCCATGCGCAGCTCAGTCACCGTGAATTGCAAGCTGCTGGAGCGCATTGAGTTTGGCGCCGCGGGTAATTTGCTCGCCAACCTGTCACGCTGGGCCGGCCAAGGCAAAACGGTAGATTTTCGTCATCTGAATCATTTGATCGCCGGTTTGTTTGTCACTTTAGGCATCCACCAGCTTGCCGGTGTAGAGCGGCGCAAGAGCGGCTGACGGCGCCACAACCTGTGGCCGCTTGAAATCGCGATAACGGCCTCCACCTGCGCTGAAGTCACCGATCCGATTCGACTTCATGCAAACACAAACCTCAATAGAAATGCACGGCACCACCATTGTGTGCGCGCGCCGTGGCAACGCCGTGACCATCGGCGGCGACGGCCAAGTAACCCTGGGCAACGTTGTGATGAAAGGCACCGCGCAAAAAGTACGGCGCCTGTATCAAGGCAAAATCCTCGCGGGTTTTGCCGGCTCCACCGCAGACGCATTTAGCCTGCTGGACCGCTTTGAGGCCAAACTTGAAAAACATCAGGGCCACCTCACGCGCTCTGCCGTTGAGTTGGCCAAAGATTGGCGCACGGATCGTATTTTGCGCCGCCTGGAAGCGATGTTGCTCGTGGCCGACCGCGAACACACCTACGTGATCACCGGCAACGGCGATGTGCTGGAGCCCGAAAGCGGTGTGGCTGCGATTGGCTCAGGCGGCAACTACGCACAAAGCGCCGCGATTGCGCTGCTGGAGAACACCGAGCTTACGCCGCGCGAGATCGTCGCCAAAGCGCTGAAGATCGCTGGCGACTTGTGCATTTACACCAATCAGAATCACGTGATTGAATCGCTCGAATAATTGTTTGGTCTAGCGTCCCAGGTTAAGCGTCTAGTGTGACTGCGGCCTGCCAACACGCTAGACGTTCAACGCTAAACGCTCACCCAAAAAATGTCCCAACACATGACTCCTGCCGAAATCGTTTCGGAACTTGATAAACACATCATCGGCCAACACAAGGCCAAGCGCGCGGTGGCCATTGCGCTGCGCAACCGCTGGCGCCGCCAGCAGGTGCCCGAGCCGCTGCGCCATGAAATCACGCCCAAAAATATTTTGATGATCGGCCCCACTGGTGTGGGCAAGACCGAGATCGCGCGTCGCCTCGCGCGGCTCGCAGAAGCGCCGTTCATCAAAATCGAAGCGACCAAGTTCACCGAGGTGGGCTACGTGGGCCGCGATGTAGATACCATCATCCGCGACTTGGCTGAAGTGGCCGTGAAAGAAGCGCGCGAGGCGCAGGCCAAGCTCGTGCGTACGCAGGCTGAAGATGCTGCGGAAGACCGCATTCTTGATGTGCTGGTGCCGCCGGCGCGCGACTTTGGTTTCACCTCTGAAGCCAAGGACGAAAACGCTACACGCCAAACCTTCCGCAAGCGTCTGCGCGAGAAGCAGTTGGATGACAAAGAGATTGAAATCGAAATCTCCGCGCTGCCGCCGCAGATGGAAATTGCCGGCCCGCCCGGTATGGAAGATATGACCAAGCAGCTCCAAGAGATGTTTGGCAACCTTGCGCGCGGCCAGAAAAAAGCGCGCAAGATGAAGATCGGCGAAGCGATGAAACTGCTCACTGAAGAAGAAGCGGCCAAGCGCATCAACGAAGAAGAAGTGCGCGCCAAGGCGCTGGCCAATGTCGAGCAAAACGGCATTGTGTTTTTAGATGAGATCGACAAAATTGCCGCGCGGCAAGAGTACGGCGGCGCGGATGTGAGCCGCCAGGGCGTGCAGCGCGATTTGCTGCCACTGGTGGAAGGCACGACCATCTCAACTAAATACGGCATGGTCAAGACCGATCACATTCTGTTCATCGCCAGCGGCGCGTTTCACTTGAGTAAGCCTGCGGATTTGATTCCAGAGCTGCAGGGCCGCTTTCCCATCCGCGTGGAACTTGAGTCACTCACCGCGCAGGATTTTGAACGCATCCTTACGCAGACCGATGCCGCGCTGACGAAGCAGTATCAGGCGCTGCTACACACCGAAGGGCTCACCATCGAGTTCCTGCCGGACGGCGTGGCCAAGCTCGCCGAGATTGCCTTTGGCGTGAACGAGCGGGTAGAAAACATCGGCGCGCGGCGTTTGTACACAGTGCTGGAAAAACTGCTGGAAGAACTTGCGTTTGACGCCAGCAAGCTCAGCGGCCAGACCATCAAGATCGACGCAGCGTATGTCGAGCAGCGCCTGGGCGAGCTGGCCAAGCACGAGGACATTACGCGCTACGTGCTGTAGTTTCATGCTTTGAACTCAACCGCGCTCACCTGTCTGGGTGAGCGCGCATCGCGCGCGGGCTTGTTACACTTTGCCCGTGCGAAAGCGTTTTTTCCTTGGCCATCTGCAACTTCAGCGCGCGCTTCTCATCATCGCCGCGCTGTGCAGCTTTGCATTGCCCAATCTCGTCACAGCCAAGCAGGCGGCTGAGGGTGAGCTGCTGCTGATCCTCTGTACCGCTGAAGGCAAAAAAGCGATCGGCGGCGCACACACCGGTCATGACTGCGTGCAATGCTGCGCCGGTGGCACAGGCGCGCCGCCTGCAACGTCTCCGGCTGCAGGGCTGCATGCCGGCACGCATGAATCGCCCACGGCCCTGCTCCCGCAGGCCATTCTCAACGCACCCTATCTTGCGCCGCAATCACGCGGCCCACCGCTGCTGCTGAACGTCTAGACGCAGCACTTGCAAAGGCGGTTTGACTGCTTTTGCAAGCAATTCATACCGCTTCTACGCAATATCCATGCGCCTTTTCAGCCAAAAATGGCTGAAAAGGCGCATGGAACCTGCGTGCAAGCATTTCCAATTTGAGTGTTTATGCATTCCATCAAGCCTTTATGCGCGGCTGTGCTGGCCGCGTTTGCGGCCAGCGCCGCGGCGCAATCTGATGAACCGGTGCGCACGCTTGGCACCGTGACGGTGAATAGTCCGCAGCCCCCATCACTACCTGCGCAAATCCCCACCACGATTGAAGGCACCACGCGGGAAGAGATTGACCGCACCGTCAACGCCACCGATAGCCAAGACGCGCTCAAGTACTTCCCCAGCCTGCTGGTGCGCAAGCGCTACATCGGCGACTACGACCACGCCGTGCTTGCAAGCCGCGCTTCCGGCACCGGCAACAGCGCGCGCTCACTCGTGTATGCCGACGGCATTTTGCTCAGCAATTTGCTGGGCAACGGCGCAACGTTCACACCGCGCTGGGGCCTTGTCACGCCCGAAGAGATTGATCGCGTGGATGTGCTGTACGGCCCCTTCTCCGCCGCCTACCCCGGCAACTCCGTCGGCGCGGTGGTGGACTACGTCACGCGCATGCCCAAACAGTTTGAGGCTACCGCGGCGGTGGGCGCCTCCAGCCAGCGCTTCAAGCTCTACGGCACAGATGCGCGCTACACCACCAAGCAGGCCACCGCCTCCATGGGCAGCCGCGCGGGCGATTTTTCATGGTTCGTGAATTTGAGCCGGCTTGATAGTGAAGGCCAGCCGCTGGTGTTTGCCAACCGGCTGGTGTCGCAAAGCGTGGCCGGCAACGCAGGCACTGTAGTAAGCGGCGCGGTGAGCGGCGTGAACCCGCGCAATCAAGACTGGCTGCTGCTGGGCGCGACCAATCAAATTGATACGGTGCAAGACCACGCCAAGATCAAACTGGCGTATGACATCGCGCCCGGCCTGCGCGCCAGCTACATCTTTGGCCTATGGCAAAACGATGCTACGCGCAGTGCAGAAAGCTATCTGCGCAATGCCGGCGGCGCGCCGGTGTTTGCCGGCAGCATCAATGTGGACGGCCGGCAGTACACGTTGCTGCCCACCGACATTTCAATTGCCACCGGCGATTTGCAGCATAGGGTGCACGGCTTCTCGCTCAAGAGCCACCGTAAAGGCGTGTTTGACTGGGAAATTGCGGCAAGCAAATACGACTACGCCAAAGACATTATGCGTGCGCCGACAACAGCCTTGCCGGATGCAGCCAGTGGCGGCGCCGGCCGCATCACCGACCAAGACGGCACCGGCTGGAACACGCTCGCACTCAAAGGCGTGTGGCGGCCCACGCAAGGGCACATTGTTGACTTGGGCATCACGCGCGATGCATTCAAGCTGCGCACGCTGGTATCCAATACTTCTGATTGGTTGAGCGGCGCGGCGCAATCGCGTTTTTCTGCCTTCACCGGTGATACGCAATTGCACAGCCTCTACGCGCAAGACACCTGGAGCATTACGCCCCGGTGGAAGGCCACGCTGGGCGGCCGCTACGAGCAGTGGCGCGCAGAAAACGGCAGCATCAGCAACGCCGCGAGCACGCAGTTTTTGAGCATGCGCAAGGAAAGCAGCTTTTCACCCAAGGCTGCGCTCGCGCATCAACTCACGGATGCGTGGTCACTCAAAGCATCACTGGGCCGCGCGGTGCGTTACCCCACGGTGTCTGAGCTGTATCAAGGCAGCATCAGCACGAACACGGTGGTGAACAACGACCCGAATTTGAAGCCGGAAAAGTCTTGGACCAGTGAGCTCACCGCGCAGCGCGAGGAGGGCGGCCGTCTGCTCCGCGCCACACTGTTTTTTGAAACGACGCAAGACGCACTGTATTCGCAGACCAATGTAACCGTATCGCCCAACGTCACCAACATTCAAAACGTGGACAAGATTCGCACCACCGGGCTGGAACTGGTGTGGCGCGGCGAAGATGTGCTGATCAAAGGCCTGCAACTGATGAGCAGCTTGACGCTGGCGAATTCCAAAATTGTGGAGAACAGCAAGTTTCCCGCGAGCGTGGGCAAGTGGCAGCCGCGCGTGCCGCGCGAGCGCGCCAACTTTGTGGCCACTTACAGCGTGGACGATGCATGGTCGGCCACCCTCGGCGCACGCTACAGCGGCAAGCAATACGGCACGCTTGATAACGCTGACCCAAATGGCGATGCGTACACCGGCTTTTCGCGCTTTTTTGTGATCGATGCGCGGCTGCGCTACGCCATCAACAAAAACTTCACCGCGGCGCTGGGCGTGGACAACCTGAACAATAAGACCTACTGGGCCTTTCACCCCTACCCGCAGCGCACCTGGGTAGCGGAGCTGAAAGCAAAACTCTAATCACCCTTTTTTCTAGCGGAGAACTCCTATGAACAACCGTTTCCATCACTCAATCGCTCTTTCAACCGCACTCGTGCTCATGTCTTCCCCTGCGCTTGCGCACGTGGTGCTGGAGCAAAAAACTGCAGAAGCCGGTAGCTACTACAAGGCCACGCTGCGCGTGGGCCACGGCTGCAAAGGCAGCGCCACCACGTCAATTCAAGTCACGTTGCCCGAAGGCTTTCGCGGCGCTAAGCCCATGCCCAAGCAAGGCTGGACGATTAGCGCGCCCAAAATCAAACTGGCGCAGCCGTATGAAAGCCACGGCAAAACCATCAGCGAAGATGTGAACACCATCACCTGGAGCGGCGGCCCGCTACCGGATGCGTTCTATGACGAGTTTGTGCTCTTTGGCAAACTGCCGGCCAAGCCCGGCACCGTGCACTTTAAAGTGCTGCAGCAATGCGAGAGCGGCAGCAACCCGTGGGTGGAGATTCCGCCGCCGGGTGTGAAAGCAGAGTTTCCTGCGGCGGCGCTTGAACTGACTGCGCCCAAAGCAAGCGAGCACACGGGGCATAAACACTAAAATGCCTTTATGGCTAACAAGTCGCATTCCACCCGGCAGAAGCTCACGTTCAAGCTGCCCGCTGCCAAACCGCGCAACCCGCTGGTGGTGCCAGCGGGCAAGCGCAAGGCCGGCAGCCACGCACCCGACCCAAGCGCGGTGCGGCAAGCAGAAAAGCGCAAATTGAAAAAGCTGCTGGATGAATCTTGATTGATTTCAAATGGCTCTACGCAATATCCATGCGCTTTTCCAGGCAAAAATGGCTCAAAAGGCGCATGGATATTGCGTAAAGCATGTTTACATATCGGCTCCGACGAGGGCCGCAAAGCTCAGTCAAACGCGACTTGAATTAACCGTTAAGTTTTGGCCCGCTCAGTGCGGATGCACGCCGCCGCGGCAGCGGTTCACTTCAATCGACACATGCGCAAGCTGCGGCAGATGCGCAAGCCGCGCGCGATACACATCGGGCGGCTGCGGCGCATCGGCGACGATGCAGGCAATCATGGCATAGCGCTCGCGGCCCACACGCCACACATGCAGATCGGCCACTTGCGCGTCGCCGTCTGATTGCAGCGCGGCTTTGGCTTGCGTGGTGATCGGCGCGTCCATTTCTGCGTCCAGCAGTACGCGTGACGAGCTGCGCATTAAGCCTACCGCCCACCACGCGATCACCGCGCTTGCAGCGAGGCCCACCAGCGGGTCAAGCCAGGTTGCGCCCCAGAGCCATGCCGCGGCAAGCGCGATGATCGCGGCTACTGAAGTGGCGGCATCGGCCAGCACGTGGGTGAAGGCAGCGTGTAGGTTATGGTCGTGATGGTGGTGTCCGTGATCATGCGCGTCATGGTGATCGTGGTCGTCATCGTGCGCGTGGTCGTGCGAATTGTCGTGTGTATGCGCGTGCGGCGGCTTGAGCAGCAACGCGCAGGCAATGTTGACGGCAAAGCCAATCACCGCGACGATCAATGCATCACGCGCATCAATCGGCTCAGGCCGCAGCAGCCGCTGCACCGCTTCAACGGCAATGATCAACGCCACAATGGCCAGCGCCACGCTGCTGGCAAAGCCGCCCAGTACCTCGATCTTCCAGGTGCCCCAGGCGTAGCGCGCATGGCCGCGATGCTTGCGCGCGAGCCAGTACGCGTACAAACTCACCCCAAATGCCGCCGCGTGCGTGCCCATGTGCCAACCATCGGCCGTGAGCGCGAGCGAACCGGTGAACGTGCCCGCGGCGATCTCCAGCACCATCGTTGCGAGCGTAATGGCCAGCACCCAGCGCAGAGCGCGTTCGCCCTGCGCGCTGCCGGCGTCAAAGTCGTGCGAGTGATTCCAGGGGCTTAGATCGTGCGCATGCATGCGCGCAGCTTAATGCATAAAGATGTGGGTGAGCATCCACACACTCATCCCGATCATCAGCAGGTTCTCGATGATGGTGACTTGCGACATCGGCAGATTAAAGCCTGTGCCGATACACGCACACTGAATGGTTTGTTTATTCAGCAGCACGCGCGCCACGCCCACGGTGGTGATGCCCAGCACGAGAATGGTGAAAATGCAGGCCAGCACCATGTTCCAGTACAGCAAAAACGCCAGGCCCAGCGCCAGTTCAATGAACGGATAGATCAGCCCGTAGCCCGGCCAGCGCTTGGCGATGGGGTCATACATGGCAAATGCACTGGCAAAGCCGCGAATATCCAGCAGCTTCAAAAACGCAAACACCAGAAAGAACGCACCCATGAAATCGTGCATCCACGCGTGCACGTAGAACGCGCCTTCACGCAGCGGCGTGATTAGGCTTGCCAGGGTGATAAAGCCAAAGATGATGGCCAGTGGTTTGTAACGTGCAAGCCCCGGCGTTTGTGCCGCCGCTTGGGGCGCCGCGGGCTTGGCGCGCGCGATCGTGCTGATGGGAATGCTCACTGCTGCTGCAGGTGTTGCGGTAGCAGCGGGCGCGGTTTGCGTAAGCGGCGCAATAGCGTAGTTGCCCGCGGCCGCAGCGATGGCGGCAAGTTTTTGCACATCCTGTGTACGTGGATTGTCCAGCACCAGCCGCGGCGGATTGAGCGTGACGTGCGCACGCTCGGCCCACTGGCTAAACGCCTCGGTCATGCGGCCCACACATTTGCCGCAATGCATGCCGGAGACTTCAAAGGTCAACGTGCTCATAGGCTGTACGCAATATCCATGCGATTTTCCAAGCAAAAATGGCTCAAAAGGCGCATGGATATTGCGTAGACGCTTTCCAAACTACGCTGTCTTCTTGAAAATTGCCATCAACTCGGCAATCTTCTGGTCGCTGTCGCCACCGCCATTCATCGCATCGCGCACGCAGTGTTCCATGTGCTTTTCAAGAATCGCGGTTTCCAGCGATTTGAGCGCAGCGCGTACGGCCGCGGTTTGCGTGAGAATGTCCACGCAGTAGCGGCCTTCTTCAATCATGCGCGCCACACCATCCACTTGGCCGCGAATGCGTGCGAGGCGCTTGAGCTGATCGCTATGGTCAGGGTGCGTGTGTGCAGCTTCTGGTGCGCAGTGACCGCAATCTGTGGCAACCGTTTTTTGCTTGGCCATCACAAGTCCTTAAAAAAACAAAAGTGGCGCGATAAAGGCAAAGAACACACCGATCAAAAAAATCGCCACCGAGACAAAGTAAATGATGCGCGAGGTGCGGCGCGTCTTCATGCAGGTGGCGGCCAGCGCTGGGTCGACGGGGCACGGCTCAAAACGTGCGCGCCACTGCAGCCAGCCGGCAATCGCCAGCGCAATGCCGGCAAGGCTGAACACCCATTCTTTGTATTCACTGAGCCATACCAGTTGCGGCACCGCAGACACCAGTGAGCTGAGCGCTGCGCCCGCGCCGATGGTGACAAGCAGCGCCGGTAGCGCGCAGCAAATCAGCGTGCCGCCGCTCGTGAACAACGAAATCACCGAGGCGGCGCTGCCGCTTTTGGTGATGGGCAGATCGGTGGACATCTACTTGAGCGATGCTTTGATCTGCGCCGCTGTTTGCGGCACCAACTCGGCCTTCACCACGTCATAGCCGGCGTCTTTGATCTCAGCTTTGAACTTGTCCAAGTCCATGGTCTGGCCGTCTTTAAGCTCCACCGCGACCACTTTCTTTTTCAGATCAACGTATACATTTTTTGTCGACGCCTGCGCCTTCATTTTCTTTTCAATGCCTTGCGCGCAGAACGCGCAGACCATGCCGTTGACCTCTGCCTTGATGCTTTGGGCGGCCTGTGCAGACAGCGCGGCTGCACTCAATGTCACTGCGATTAATAGCTTTTTCATGATGGCTCCTTCGCCAGTTCAACCTAAAAATAAAACACTTTCATCAACCCCACCCGCGGCTTGCCCTCGGTATTGGCGCCAACTTCCACATACAAACTCTTATGAATTAAACGCAAAAACGGTGTGATTTCGGACTTTTCCATCAACTTGGTCATGCGCTTGCCTTCCAGAATCAACCAAGGCTGCCATTCATCAAACTGCGCTTCGAAAAAAGAAAATCCCACCTGCGTCTTATACGTGTCGATCTGCAGCCCACCGTTGCCGCGCAGCGTGGACGCACCGATCAAAAAATACAGGCGCGTGGTTTCCCAATCAAACTGCACGCTGGGCATGATGCCCGTGCGGCTGCCTGCGTTGATGCCGGCAAACGCCGTAGGCACCTTGGTATTGCCCGCATCCACCACAAACCAAAGATTGGCTTGCGAGTCCGGCGTGTTCCAGCGCGCCAGGCGGCGCGTGTAGTTCACGCCGCTGTGCTCAACTTTATGCACAAGATCTTCAGTCTTCCAGTTGTGATAACCCACGCCTACCGAATCGGTGCCGGTAAATGCGTAATTAGCCATCACATCTTTGTTCTGCTCCGATGCCTCACCCATCAGCATCCATGATTCTTTGAATGCCATCGGCGGGCCGGCAAACGCGGTCGCCGCAGCGGCAAACGCCATGCTCGCGGCCAACACCTGCACTAGGAATACTTGTAATCGCATACGCCCAATGTATACCCTATACGGGTATATTTCAAGGCCCGGGTTACCCTTTAGACTGTTGATACAGAATCATCAGGAGTGCGGGTATGGACCAGCGGGTTACATGGATAGACGCCTCGCCGTTCAAGCAAGCGGGCAGCCACCGCATTCCCAACGCGATCTATAGCGACGCGGCGCTGTACGCGCGCGAGCTGGAAGCTTTTTTCTACCGCAATCACTGGTGCTACGTGGGCCTGGAATGCGAGATTCCCAACCCGGGCGACTTCAAAAGCACCATGATCGGCGAGCGCCCGGTGATTCTGGTGCGCGACCGCGATGGCACGGTGAACGTGCTGGAAAACCGCTGCGCCCACAAAGGCGCGCAGTTCTGCCAGAAGGAATTTGGCAACGCCAAGGTGTTTGTGTGCCCCTACCACCAGTGGGGCTACCGCTTGAACGGTGAACTGGCCGGCGTGCCGATGCGAAACGGCGTGGGCGGCAACGGCGGCTTTCCGGCGGACTTCAACATGCAAGAGCATGGGCTAAACCGTCTCAAAGCGCATGCACACAACGGCATTGTATTTGCCAGCTTTGACGAACACGTTGAACCCTTTGAGCAGTTTGTCGGCCCGGAGTTGATGCCGTATTTCAACCGCACCTTTGATGGCCGCAAGCTCACGCTGCTGGGTTACAGCCGCCAGCGCATCAAAGGCAACTGGAAACTGATGCAAGAGAACATCAAAGACCCGTATCACCCCGGCCTGCTGCACGTGTTCTTTGTGACCTTTGGCCTGTGGCGCGCCGATCAAAAAAGCGAGCTGCGCATCGATGCGCGCGGGCGGCATGCGCAAATGATTTCCACCCGCAATGCGGGCGGTGAAAATAAAGAAGTCACCGCGGGCGTGACGAGTTTCAAACAAGCACTCAAGCTGGAAGACCCGCGCCTGATTGATGTGGAGCTTGAACCTTGGTGGGGCGGTCCCACTGCCGTGATGCAAACGGTGTTTCCCAGCGTGATCATCCAGCAGCAAGTGAATTCATTGTCCACGCGGCAGATCATCCCGCGCGGGCCGGAGGTGTTTGATTTTGTATGGACGCACTTTGGCTTTGCCGATGACACGCCAGAAATGACCGAGCGGCGCTTGAAGCAAGCCAACCTCTTTGGCCCCGCAGGCCTTGTGTCGCTGGATGATGGCGAGGTGATTGAGTACTGCCAAAATGCCACCAGCGCGTACCCACAAGGCGAATGCGTAGTGGAACTGGGCGGCCGCGACGCGGGCGAGGCTACGCCGCACATGGTGACGGAAACCTTGATTCGCGGCATGTATCGCTACTACCGCGAAACCTTGGGGCTATGAATCTTGGGGCTATGAGTTCGGCGTCTATGAGTTCAACCTTGCTCGCGCTACTAGAAAAGAACGCACGCTACGGCGATGCGCTAGACCGATTCGACCTGGCCGCGTGGAAAGCGCTGTTCACACCTAGCGCCGTGTACCGCGTACAAGCCCGCGAAAACTTCGACCGCGGCCTGCCCCTCGCACTGATGTATCTGGACGGCCACGGCATGATGGCCGACCGCATCACCGCGATTGAAAAAACCCTAGTGTTTGCGCCGCGCAGCACACGGCATGTCATCGGCGCGCCGGTGTTTACGCACGAGCCAGGCAGCGATGTGCTGGCGCGCACACCGTTCTCAGTCTTTCAAGTGGTGGGGCACGCGCCGCCAGAGATTCTTGCCGTGGGTTTTTATGACGATGAGTGGATCGAGAGCACCGGCGGGTTGATTCTCAAGCGCCGCACTGCGGTGTATGACAATGCGCTGATTCCGAATTCGCTGGTGTATCCGCTTTAAGCTTCGCTGGGTTGCTTGAAATCTTCCGATCCGTTCGGGCTGAGCCTGTCGAAGCCCTCTAGCGCACAATCAATTTAATGATTTACGTCGAATGCGTTTCGACAGGAGGGGTGCGAACGGGTTTTAGGAACTCACAGCAGGGTTTACGCAATATCCATGCAGTTTTTGAAGCATTTTTGCCTCAAAACCCGCATGGATATTGCGTAGAAGCCTCTTAGAACACCTTAAATCTCGATTTTCAGCACTTCACCGTACTCAATCTTCTTGCGCTTTTGCGTCGCCAAGTCGTGGCCGTGCACGTGCGCGTGAATCACTTGCATCGGCCCGGCGTGGGTGATCAGCACCAGCGGTTGCGACGTGTTGTGATGTGCCTCCCAGGCAGCCAGCACCCGCTCGCGTAGCTGACGCACCGATTCGCCGCCATGCCCGGCGTAGTGCCAAAAATCGGCGGCCCACGCATCCACTTCATGGCGGGCGATGTCGTCCCACGGTTTGCGCTCCCACTGGCCAAAGTTCATTTCAGCGAGACGCGCATCAAACTGCAGCGTGCGGGTGGAAGCTTGCTCGCGTAGCGCATGCGCAAGCTGCGCGCAGCGCGACAGCGGGCTGGAAATTAAAAGCGCGCTGTGCGGGAGGTCGTTGTGAATTGCAGGCAGTTGCGCCGCAAAGCCTGCAGCATCAAGCGGCACATCGGCTGCGCCATAGCAGGTGCCAGACGGGACAGCCGGCGGTGTGTGACGGACAAGATAAACCGTGCGCGGCACTTCAGATGGACACGGCAAACGCCAGCAGCACGGCTACTTCTGCGCTTTGCTCTACGGCGCCCAGCGCATCGCCGGTAAAGCCGCCGATGCGGCGCTGCATGTGCCGCACCATCAGCCAAGTGACAAGCGCCACCGCGAGTGCGGCCAGTAACACTTGCGCGATTAGGTCGCGGTAGGAAATCAAGGTCAGCAAAAGCGGCGCAGCGCCGATGGACAGTGCAACGATCAGCTCGCTCTTGGTCATGCTTTGCGCGAGCGGCTTGCTTTTGGCGGAATCATCGTCGCGCACATAGGGCAGCGCATAGAGCACGGCGCACGACGCGGCGCGGCCGACGGTGTGCGCGGCCACCAAGGCGAGTAGCGCAACATCCACGCGCATGTCGGTCAGCGCGGCGATCTTGGCGGCGGTGAGTAGCACAATGGCGAGCACGCCGTAGGCGCCGATGCGGCTGTCTTTCATGATGGCGAGTGTTTTGTCGCGGTCAGTGCCGCCGCCCATTGCGTCCCAATAGTCGGTGAAGCCGTCTTCATGGAATGCACCGGTGGCAAGCGCGGTGAGTGAAAGCGTGATCACCGCGGCGATCCATTCATTCCAGAGTACGGCGCACAGGCCAAACACCATTGCGGCAAACAGGCCGAGTGCAAAACCCACCAGCGGAAAGTAGCGGCTGGACGCGCGCAGTTTGTCCGGGTTCCAGTCCATCCACTGCGTGAGGTCTTGCGTGAGCGGCACGCGCGTAAAGAACTGCAACGCGACAAAGAAAAGTTTGAACTGCTCGGCGACGAAATTCATGATCGGTTGCTGACGTGGGCTGACTCAAATGAGGCCATGTTATTCAGGATTGCGCAAGCGCTGACAAGCAGCGGATACGCGGTCAGCGCGCCGGTGCCTTCACCCAGCCGCAGACCCAAATCCAGCAAGGGTTTGGCACCCAGCATGTTAAGCAAAATGCGGTGTCCCGGCTCGCCGGAATTGTGTGAAAAAACGCAAAACTCAAGCACCTGCGGTTGCATGCGCGCCGCCACCAGCAGCGCCGCGGTAGCGATAAACCCATCCACCAGGATTACTTTGCGCAGTTGCGCGGCCTGCAGATACGCGCCGCACATCGCGGCAATTTCCAGCCCGCCCAGGTTGCGCAGTACTGCATGCGGATCGCGCGCACTGTGCAGCGCAAGCGCGCGCTCGATCACTGCGGCTTTGTGCGCAATGCCGTCGATGTTCAAACCCGTGCCGGGGCCGGTGATTTGCGCGGGCGGCAAGTCCAGCAGCGCGCAGGCGATGGCGGTCGCGGGCGTGGTGTTGCCAATGCCCATCTCGCCGATCAACATTACGTTTGCATTGGACGCGCTGACGGCTGCTCGGCCGGCGGCAAGCGCGGCGTGCACTTCAGCCTCAAGCATCGCCGGTTCGACCGACAAATCCCGCGTGCCGGCGCGTACTTTGGCTTGCGTGAGATTTTTGTGTGCGGGCAACGGCGCGGCCACACCCACATCCACAACCGTGAGCGCAATGCCGTGCTGCGCAGCCAGCACGGAAGACGCCGCGCCGCCCGCCAGAATGTTGGCCACCATTTGCGCAGTCACGGCTTGCGGGTAGGGCGATACGCCCTGCGCATGCACGCCGTGGTCGCCGGCAAACAGCAGCAGCGCGGCCGGGCTGGCGGTGGGCCGCGTAGTCTGCTGGATCATGCCCAGCTGCACGGCAAGCGCCTCCAGCGCGCCCAGGCTGCCGGGCGGCTTGGTTTTATGGTCTATCAGGTGCTGCAGTTGTGCTTGCAGGCTGGGCAGATCGGGCATGTTGCGCGTCAATGAGTTGCTCTAGGCAGGCCGGGCAAAAGCAGCCGCTGGCCTGGGTTTTGGGTAGCGCAGACAAGTCAAGCGCGGGCAGCGCCTGGCACCAGCAGCTGCCGGCGTTTGCGCCGCAGCCAAAGCTGACGCCGCATCGCTGGCATTTGGTTTGCATCAGTTCGTCCACACCGCATTGTCGTTGAAATCTGTATGCAGTGGATGCGCCCTACAATCGCGCGAATTTCCATCAAGATCACAACTCGCCCCGCCCCTGGAGCCGCCATGTCCGACACGCCGCAACAAAAAAATCCCGCGTTGACCGCCAAGATTCTCACCGAGGCGATGCCCTACATCCGCAAGTTTCACGGCAAAACCATCGTGGTCAAGTACGGCGGCAACGCGATGATCGACCCGGCGCTGCAAGAAGCCTTTGCGCACGATGTAGTGATGCTCAAGCTCGTAGGCATCAACCCGGTGGTGGTGCACGGCGGTGGCCCGCAGATCGACCAGATGCTCGACCGGCTGGGCCGCAAGGGCAACTTTATTCAAGGCATGCGCGTGACGGACGATTCCACCATGGAAGTGGTGGAATGGGTGCTGGCCGGCGAGGTGCAGCAAGACATTGTGGGCTTTATCAACCACGCCGGCGGCAAGGCGGTGGGCCTGACGGGGCGCGACGGCGGCATGATCCGCGCCAAAAAGCTGCTGATGCAAGACAAAGATGATCCGGCCAAGGAAATTGATATGGGCCAGGTGGGGCAGATTGTGTCGATTGACCCATCGGTCGTGAAAGCGCTGCAGGATGATCAGTTCATCCCCGTGATTTCACCGATCGGCTTTGGTGAGAACAATGAGAGCTACAACATCAATGCAGACCTGGTGGCCGGCAGCCTTGCGCGGGTGCTCAAGGCCGAAAAACTCGTGCTGCTCACCAACACACCCGGCGTGCTGGACAAAGGCGGCAAGCTGCTCACCGGCCTGACCGCCAAACGCATTGATGAATTGTTTGCCGACGGCACGATTTCCGGCGGCATGCTGCCCAAGATTTCATCCGCGCTGGAAGCGGCCAAAAGCGGCGTGAATGCCGTGCACATCATCGATGGGCGGGTGGCGCACGCGCTGCTGCTGGAGATTTTGACCGATGGCGGCGTGGGTACCATGATTAAAAGCCACTGAAGTGCATCCAATTGGGTATGTGCCGCGTTAAACACTGAACCGTCATTTCGAGCGGAGCGAGGAATCTCCATGCTCACTGAGATTCCTCGCTTTGCTCGGAATGACAACCCGTTTTAAACACCATTGCTGTGAGGAAAGCGTCATGAAACACCTTGTTCTTGCCACCTTGCTCTGTACCGCTTTTGCCGCCAACGCCGCCGACACCGGCTCCGCGCCCGAACCCACCAGCAAAGTGGAGCGCGAGCTCAACGATGCGCGCAAAGCCATCAAGGCCAAAGACTGGAACACCGCGCTCACGCAACTAGCAGCCGCCGAAAAGAAAGAGCCCGACAACGCCGACGTACACAACCTCAAGGGCTACAGCCTGCGCAACAGCGGCAAGGTGGACGAAGGCATCGCCGCCTATGAAAAAGCGCTCAAACTCGACCCCAAGCACAAAGGCGCGCACGAATACATCGGCCAAGCCTGGCTGACCAAAAAGCAGCCCGAAAAAGCCAAGGAGCACCTGGCCACGCTTGAAAAAATCTGCGGCAAGAACTGCGAGGAATACAAAGACTTGGCGCAGGCGATTGCGGCGTACAAGCCGTAGCAGCAGCGGGATTTTCGACGCTCTCCAACCCGTTCTGGCTGAGCTTGTCGAAGCCTTTCACTTTGCAGCGGAACCAACGGCGCCCTTAATCGCGCGAGGGCCTCGACAGGCCTGTCCTTAGCTTGCCGAAGGGCTCAGCCCGAACGGTTTCGCTGATTTGTAGCCGCTCAAGAGGCTTCTACGCAATATCCATGCGCTTTTTGAGGCATTTATGCCTCAAAACCCGCATGGATATTGCGTATAGGCAGTTTAAACCCGCCTCAAAAGCAGTCGCTATCATTACTGCATGACCGCCGCAGACCCCGGCAGCGCCAAAAGCCTGCTCACCTTCCCCTCCACCATCCCCGTCACCGCCATCGGCCAGCGGGTGGACAATCTGGCGCAGGAAATCAGCGCCACCGTGCGCGCCATCGTCCCCGGCTTTGACCCCGCCACCATCGAAATGCGCGCCTCCAAAGGCAACAACTACTTGGCCGTGGCGTTTTCCGTGCACTTTGAAAGCCGCGAACAGCTGGATGCGGTGGATGCCGCGTTGCGGGCGCATCCGCTGATCAAAATCGTGCTTTAGAAGAGGTTTACGCAATATCCATAAGGGTTTTCAGGCTAAATTGGCTGAAAACCCGCATGGATATTGCGTACTCTGCTTTTAGGCACACTTGCATACACGCACATTCAGTATTACACTCGTTATAACTCAACAGCTTCAGAAGCAACTCACCATGCACACCCTCAAACTCACTCAAATCGGCAACTCCGTCGGCGTCATTCTGCCCAAAGAAGTGCTGGCTCGGCTCAAGCTGGAAAAAGGCGAGCAGGTGTTTTTGACTGAGACGCCGGATGGGTATGCGATTACGCCTTTTGATCCGGCGATTGAGGAAGAAATCCGCCTCGGGCTGGAGTTCATGGGCCAGTACAAAGAAACATTTCGCGCGCTGGCCAAATAAACCACGCGCATGGCTTGGCGCTGGATCCCCAAGCAGGCGCTGCTGCGTCTGCATGAAATCAGCCTCGCCCAATTTGGCGGTGCGCCGGGCCTGCGCGACATAGGCTTGCTTGAATCTGCGTTGGCGCGTCCGGAAAACCCTGCCGCTTACGACCAACCGGATTTTGTGCAGCTCGCAGCATCGCTCGGCGTGGGTTTGGCCAAAAACCATCCGTTTGTCGATGGCAATAAGCGCGCTGCGTTCCTCGCTGTCGGTGTGTTCTTGCGGCTCAACGGCTACCAGCTCACCGCAAGCCAACCAGACGCGACGATCACGATGTTCGCAGTTGCCGCCGGCGAGTTGAACGAAGCCGATTTTGCAGACTGGATTCGTCGCAACGCGCAGCCGTTTTACCCATCGCAAGCAACTTGATCGTGCAAATCAAAAACCTCAACCGCGCCGACTACCTCCCCACGCTCGAAGCCATGCGCGCCTTCACGCGGGGCCGCACGCAGGCAACGCCGGATGAGCTGTGGATTGTGGAGCATCCGCCGGTGTTCACGCTCGGCCAAGCGGGCAAGCGCGAGCATATTCTCGATGCGGGCGATATTCCCGTGGTGCAGAGCGATCGCGGCGGGCAGGTGACGTATCACGGGCCGGGGCAGGTGGTGGTGTATGCGCTGATTGATCTCAAGCGGCTGGGCATTTACGTCAAAGAGTACGTGTTTCGCGTCGAGCGAGCGGTGCTGCAGGTGCTGGAGAGTCATCGCGTCCTCGGCGAGAAGGTGGCGAATGCGCCGGGGGTGTATGTGCGGCTATCGGGTACGCGTGGCAAGCAAACGGCGGAATCGTTTGACGGCCTCGCTAAGATCGCGGCGCTAGGCGTGAAGGTGAGCCAAGGCTGCGCGTATCACGGCGTGGCGCTCAATGTGGCGATGGATCTTGAGCCATTTAGCCGCATCAACCCTTGCGGTTATGCGGGTTTGGCCACAGTGGACTTGGCTACACTGGGAATCAACACCACATGGGATGCAACGGCACAGCTGCTGTGCGAGCGTTTGGCAGCGCATCTGGAGCCTCGCAGCACCTGATTTTTTTGTGCGGCCACATCGCCCTCACCCTAGCCCTCTCCCGCGGATGCGGGAGAGGGGACCTGGAGCAGTAACGCATGAGCAGCAATATGTCAGACATCACTGAAAAACCCGCCTACGACGCCACGGCCAAGCAAAAATCGCAGGCCAAGACGGCGCGCATCCCCATCAAAGTGGTGCCCGCAGAAACGCTGAAAAAGCCGGAGTGGATTCGTGTTAAAGCCGGCAGCATCAACACGCGCTTTTACGAAATCAAGCAGATTCTGCGTGAACATAAGCTGCACACCGTCTGCGAAGAAGCTTCTTGCCCCAACATCGGCGAGTGCTTTGGCAAAGGCACTGCCACCTTCATGATCATGGGCGACAAGTGCACGCGCCGCTGCCCGTTTTGCGATGTCGGCCACGGCCGGCCCGATCCGCTGGATGCCGATGAGCCGCTGAATCTGGCCAAAACCATTGCCGCGCTCAAGCTCAATTACGTGGTGATTACGAGTGTGGACCGCGATGATCTGCGCGACGGCGGCGCAGCGCATTTTGTGGAATGCATCCAAAAAACCCGCGAACTTTCGCCGGCCACCAAAATCGAAGTGCTGGTACCCGACTTTCGTGGCCGGATGGATCGCGCACTGGCGATTCTTGAGGCCGCACCGCCTGATGTGATGAACCATAACCTCGAAACTATTCCGCGCCTGTACAAAGAAGCCCGCCCCGGCAGCGACTACGCGCACTCGCTCAAACTCTTGCAAGAGTTCAAAAAGCGCGTGCCAGGCGTGCCCACCAAGAGCGGTTTGATGGTGGGCCTGGGCGAAACGGACGAAGAGATTTTGCAAGTCATGCGCGACATGCGCGCGCACGATATCGACATGCTCACCATCGGCCAATATCTCGCACCCAGCGGTCACCATTTGCCGGTGCGCCGCTACGTGCATCCTGACGTGTTCAAAATGTTCGAGCAAGAAGCTATGAAGATGGGCTTTACGCACGCTGCAGTCGGTGCGATGGTGCGCTCCAGCTATCACGCCGATGAGCAGGCGCACCGCGCGGGCGTGGTGTAACGCACGCGAGGTTTGATGAAGAAGAGTGCATTCGCTTTACTCGTGACCGCCGCGCTGGCCAGTAGCAACGTATCCGCACAGAGCAACGCAGCAGACGCGCCGGTGATCTCTGAAACTGCCATCGTCATGCTGCATGCCGTGCGCGCCGATTGCGCGGCGCAGTTCCCCGCGCTCAAAACCAAGCTGGATGAATCGTTCGGCAAGCTGCGCGCGCAGCATCAAGCCGCATTCAACACGGCCGAAGGGTCGACCGACTTTGATGCGCGGGTAGACCGCACGCGCAGCAGCATCGAGGCACGCAAAGACCGCGCGCGTTACGAAGCGGTGTGCGCCAAACTCGCGGAGAGCGAGCAAAACTGGCGTTAAGCGTCAGTTTTTCTAACAGATACGCAATATCCATGCGCCTTTTGAGGCAGAATTGCCTCAAAAGGCGCATGGATATTGCGTAGAGCCGTTTTAAATCACATCAACCTATCGATTTCATACGCAGAATCGATTGGATTTATGCAGTGCCGGGCACCACAATGAGAATAATTCTTATTTGCAAGGTGCTATCATGGCAAAGACATTCAGTTTTGCTGCAGTTCACATGAGCGTGGCGTTTGGCGTGGGCTACGTAATGACCGGCAGTGTGGCCGTGGGCGGCGCGCTGGCGCTGGTAGAGCCTGCCGTCAATACGGTGGCCTACTACTTCCACGAAAAGGTGTGGACGCGCTGGCAAAACCGTGCGGTGCGCCGCGGCAACCATGCGGCGGCGCAACCCGCCGCAAGTGTTAACGCATAAAGCGGCCGCCGGTCGAAATGATGGTGGCTTCTACAAAGGTGGAGCCCAGGCGAGTGTCGTTGTCAAATTCCACAACGTAGTCGCCCACGTCGAACTCCCTGAAGCTTTCCAGCGCGCGCGTGAGTGACTCGGGCGTGAGGTTGCGGCCGGCGCGGCGCAAGCCTTCGACCAACACTCTGGCCGAGATATAGCCTTGCAGTGATGCGTAACTCACTGGCACGTTTTTATCCTTGCCCGCGGCAATGAACTCGCGCGCCACCCGCGCTGTGGGGTTGAAGGGCGAAGGAATCACCTGCATCACAATCGCGCCGCGCGCGTGTTCTCCCAAGCCTTTGACGTAATCATTGTTGGACGTATTGGATAGCGAGATGAACTGCGCGTAGCCGCCGCCGGCCTTGTAGCCTTTGACAAAATCCGAAGCTGCCTTAGAAGATGTGATCATCATTACCACATCGGGCCGCAACTGCAGCATGGTCTCGACAGATTTGCGTACGTCTGGATTGCGGTTGTCGATCTGTTCCACCGCGACTGGTTTGATCCCCAGCTTTTGCATCGCACGATCCGCGCCGATCATGGAGTCTTTGCCAAATGCATCGCTGGCCACCATAAAGCCAAAGCGGCGCATGCCAATGGAGTGCTGCAATTCAATCGCGCGCTCCACCTCGGCTTGATAAGTCGCCCGGATTGCAAACGCGTATTTTTTAAAGGGTACTGTGATCGCCGCGCCGCCGGTTTGCGGTGCCACCATCGGAATGGCGTTTTCCTGCGAAATCGGCAGCGTCGCTTCAATAGAAGGTGTGGTGCGCGGCATGAACAGTGTGAGGATTTTTCGCTGCTCGATCAATTCCTTGTACAAGCGCACGGTTTCTTTAGCGTCCTGCTTGTCGTCGATCGTCTCCAAGACAACTTGACGGCCAGCCACACCGCCTTTGGCATTCACACTGTCGAGAAACAGCTTTGCACCGTCCAGCGCCTCTTTGTTCGAAGCAGCAAGCACACCGGTGAACGGGCCGATGTGGTGAATAACAACGCGGTTATCCGTCACTGCCGCCGTTTGCGCCAGCGCAGCGCCATGCGCGGCCAACGCCAGCGCGGCCGCTGCCCAAAAACTTGCTTTGCCCATGATCCCTGTTCCCTGCGAACAACCTGTAATGTTCGAATTGTCTAGGGCGAAACATGCGCGCCGCTATCGCACAAACGTGTAAGTGCTGCGTTTGAGCAACGAAATCTGTATATGAAAAGGCAATACGCAATATCCATGAGGGTTTTAGAGCATTTTTGCTCCAAAACCCGCATGGATATTGCGTAGATGTGCTTGGAATAAGGCACAAATGAAGGCGACGCCGCTGTGGCCCGCCAAGTGTCTAGCCTTCTGCCAGCAGCTTCTCAATGATGGCGTGGAACTCCGCTTCATCGGGCGCGCCGACAAAGCGTTTGACGATCTGGCCGCGCTTGTTGACCAGGTAAGACGTGGGCGTAACTTTGGTGTCGTTCCAGGCCTTGGCGATTTCGCCTTTGGGGTCGAGCGACACTTTGAAGGGCAGCTTGCGCGTTTCGACAAAGTTCAGCACGTAGTTGGGCGGGTCATAGCTCATGGCCACGGCCACGGTTTCATAGCCCTTGGGGGAATACTTTTTCCACGTGTCCACCAGCATGGGCATCTCTTTCACGCAGGTTACGCACGAGGTCGCCCAGAAATTCACGAGTACGACTTTGCCCTTAAGTGCATCCGGTGTCAGCTTTTCGCCCGTAATCGGGACAAAGGCGACAGGCGGCGCGGCAGCCGATGTGGATTGCGCGCAGCCAGAGAGCATGCCAGTGCTAAATATCAGGCCGGTGGCTAGAATCGAAGCGAGGACAAATTGCTTGCTACGCATTGGAGGCTCGAGTGAACATCATTCAATCGATTATAGGCGCGGCATTTATTGCTGCCAGCGGGTTTGCGCTAAGCGGATTGGCCACACCGGCGCACGCGCTGGATTTGTCGGCGATCAGCAATCAAGACGCATCTGCGGGCCTGAAAGAAGCGCTGAACAAAGGCTCTGCAGCGGCGGTGGCCAAGCTGGGCGTGCAGAACGGTTTTTTGAATAACCCCAAAGTCAAAATCCCCTTGCCGGAGGGGTTGAAAACGGCGGAAAAGGCCATGAAATTGCTGGGCAAACAAAAACAGTTTGATGAACTGGTCGTGAGCATGAACCGCGCCGCCGAAGCTGCCGCGCCGGAAGCGAAGGTGCTGCTGGTCGATGCGGTGAAGAACATGAGCGTGGCCGATGCCAAGGGCATTTTGAGCGGCGGTGATGATTCGGTGACCAAGTTTTTCCAGAGCAAAACGCAAGCGCAGCTTACGCAACGCTTTTTGCCGATCGTAAAAAAGTCCACCGAAAAGGTGGGCCTCGCGCAGCAGTACAACAACCTGGCCGGCCAGGCAGCGGGCTTTGGCGTGGTCAAGCAAGAAGACGCCAAGATTGAAAACTACGTCACTCGCAAAGCGATGGACGGCTTGTTTCTGATGATTGCAGAAGAAGAGAAAGCAATTCGCAAAGACCCGATTGGAACGGGGTCGGCGATTCTCAGAAAGGTGTTTGGTAGCTAGTGAGCGCTGTTCATCCCGCAGAACAGGCTGCGCTTGACCGTGCCCTACCCATGGGCGCTGGTACGCTGGCCGCGCCTGCGGTGCTCACCGGTGCTGCGCGCGAAGTATTGCTGCTGTTTTGGCACGATTGGGATGTGCACGCACTGGCGTGGTCGCGCGCCTTCAAGGGCGACAAGATCAAGCCGGTGCATTTTGGCTTTGATCTGTTCAGCTTTCCTTCCAACGCGCAGCTGATGACCTTCAACGTCTGGCGCGCGATTGAAAAGCTGGAGAAAAAACTGCGCGGCCGCGCCGCGGCGGTGCTCTCCAACGACGAGCAATTTGGCGCGCTCATGGGTGCGGTGCTGGCGCAGCAACTGCGTCTGCCGGGCAACGATCCACGCGCGGTGATTGCCTGCCACCACAAATGGGAAAGCCGTGAAATTCAGCAGCGTATTGCCCCCGCGAGCGTGCCGGCGTACTGCGCGTTTCCCTATGAAGACTTGCATCTTGGCCGCATTCCGGCCCAGCTCACGCTGCCCTACCCGTTCTTTGTCAAACCGCTAAAGGCAACGTTTTCGGTGCTGGCGCGCGAGATCGATTCGTTCCACACGCTGCTGTCGCACATGCGCTTTGCGCCGTTTGAAAAGCACATCATCCGGCGGCTGATCAAACCGTTTAATGACATTTCTGCGCGCATCGCACCCTCTAGCGTAGATGCGGCCTGGCTGATCGGTGAAGAGATTGTCCGCGGCCATCAGCTCAATATTGATGGCTATGCCTGGAACGGTGAAGTGAATGTGCTGGGCGTGGTGGATGAATGGATGGTGCCCAATACCGCCGGCACGGCGCAGGCGTTTTCACGCTTTGAGTACCCGTCGCATCTGCCTGCCGATGTGCAGGAGCGCGCCAAGCTGCTGGTGAAAAAAGTGATTGCCGCACATGGTTTTGTGCACGGCTTTTTCAACATCGAAGTCTTTTGGCACAAAGAACGCGCCGGGCAGGACAACGAATTCACCATCATCGAGATCAATCCGCGCCTGGCCTCACAAATGGCGGACTTTTACGCGCATGTGGACGGGCTGGACGTGTATGCGATGGAGCTGGCCATGGCGCTAGGGCAAGACCCGGCCAGCGTGCCACGCACCACGCCGCGCCACGGTGTGGCGGCCAGCGTGGTGTGGCGCAGTTTTGACGGCAGCAGTTGCCCGCGCGAGCCCAGCGCGGCGGACCTAGCGTGGCTCAAACATTTCATGCCCGATGCGCAGTTGCATGTATTTGCCAAACGCGGTGCGCAGCTCGCGCGCGAGATCAAGTGGCTGGGCAGCCACCGCTGGGCCATCATGAACTACGGCGCGCGCGACGCGCAGGATCTGCGGCAACGCCATGCCGCCGTGTGCCAGCGTCTGGGCTGGCCGGTGTTCTGGGCGCAGTAGCCTAACCGTCAACTTCTCAAGGCCGCGCATACTGCATATGCGCGATGCCTACAACAAAGCGATTGCGAACGCGACAACTGCTCTTGTGCGGAACAAGCACCTGCCCTTAATGTCTATGCTCACTCCAACATTTCACTGGCACAGGCTTCATGTTCACGGTTTCTGCTCGCTTTGCGCTTGTGCTGCTGCCACTGTGCGCCGTCGCCACGCTCTCCTCCGGCTGCGCAACCGCGACTAAAAGCGAGTATCAAAGCCTGGATGTGTTTGTGAAATTGCCGGAAGGCGCGCCCAAGGCCGGTGTAGTGTGCGTGCTATCCAACCGCGCCAGCAAGGTCACCGGCAACGCGCCGATGCTGAGTGTTTCTGTCGAGCGCTCCGGCTCCGATCTTGAGGTGCTGTGCCGCACGCAAAACGGGCTGACCGGCCGTGCGGTGGCGGTGTCAAAGATTCAAACCCACGGCCTTGGCGCAGTGCTGGCCGGCATGACCGGCCACGTGATTGACCACATGACCGGCAAGCTCTACGACTACCCGCGCCGGATTGAAGTTGCCATCGGCCGCAACCGGGTGTTTGAACAAGGCGCAGGAATCGCTGCGGTTTCAGACGTGCCGCTGCCCGGCAGTAATTTGGCGCAGACCACGGACAAGGCGATTGCCGAGTAAATCGTTTTCCAGCAACGATTTAAAGAGCAGTACGCAATATCCATGGGCCTTTTCAGGCAAAAATGCTTGAAAAGGCGCATGGATATTGCGTAACGTGCCCTATGACAGCGTTTTAAACACCCGCCGCAAGCTGGGATCCGCTGCAAAACTCTCGATCTCGTAGCCCAGGCGCTGCATCAAATCCAGCATCGCGGTGTTCTCGGTCAGTACATAGCCTTCCAGCACTTCCAGCCGCTTTTCGGCTGCTTGATCCTCCAGCATCCGCATCAGCGCGCTGCCGATCCCTTGGCGCTGAAAGCCGTCGGCCACGGCCAGCGCATATTCCGCATGCGCGTCGACCCGGCTGCGCAGCCAATGCGACAGGCCGATGATGCGCTCTGCACCCGGGTTCTCCGCGTCCGGCATCACCGCGACAAACGCCAGCTCGCGGTCGTAATCAATCTGCGTGTAGCGCACCAGCATTGCCGCAGACAGCTCACGCATATGGCTGATAAAGCGCATGTAGCGCGACGCGTCCGACAAGCCGCGCACAAACGCCTGCAAGGGAAACGCATCTTCCGGCCGGATGGGTCGCAGCGTGTATTTGGTGCCGGCCAGCGCGCCGCTGCGCATAATGGCCTGGCGCATCAAGCCGCTAGGGTACGGGTGGATCGCCATGTGCGCGTAACGATGCGCCGGCGCGGTGGTCACATCGCCAGCAGCGTGGGCAAAGCGGATGCGCGCATTGAGAATCTGCAGCCGCCCGCGCGATAACCGCAGCGGGTCGATCACCACATCGGTCAATTCCGGAAATTCGCACAGTGCCTCGGACAGTGTGAGCAAGTAGTTCTGCAATTGCACCAGCACGAGGCCGGAGGCATCGGCATGCGCAAGTTCTGGGTGAACGCGGCTGCGCTCAATCAGCCGCTGCGCGAGCAAGCGGTTCAGCGGCGCAAGCTCGCTGGCTTGATCGCCGATCAGCTTACCGCTGGCGCCGCCCGCGCCAAAAAACAGCACCGGGCCAAACAGATGGTGGCCGTGCGCCTCGATCCGCAGTTCGTGCGCAGTCGCTTCTGTGGAAACACTTTGCACCGCTGCATCGCGCGGCAGGCCGAGAGCGCGCAAAAACGCGTGGGCGGCGCTGCCGGTCAGTTCTTGTACGCCATCGACACGCGCCTGGGCGATCAGCGAAGCAACGCGTTTCAGATCAATCTGTTTTGCACCGGCCACCGGCGGCGGAATCTGGCGCAGCAGCTCTTGGTTGTAGTGAAAGCTGGCCAGATTGCCAAACGCATCCACCGCCGCCTCGGGCGTGCGCAGCGCAGGCACGCGGGCCAGTTCAAACACATGCCGCAGCTCACGCGCGTGCGCATCACCCATGACGCAGGCGACCACGGCTTTGCCACTACTGGTCAACGCCTGCGCGAGCTGCGCGGCACATGGCGCATCCACCCCCGCTTGCGGCGCGAGCACCAGCATGAGGCCATCGATGTCCGGCATTGCCGCCGCCTGCGCAATCTGGGTGGACCAGACTGACGCAAGCTGCGCATCCTCAATATGCCGCGCCAGATCGGTACGCACGGTGCTGACGCGCACCCGCGCGCCCCAGTCTTGCGCCAGACGCGCCGCGGCACTGCTGTTGGAGATGACTGCGAGGCGCCGGCCGGCCGGCTGCCGGCTACCAGTCAGCAGCTTGAGCGCAGAAAACAGTTGAATAAAAAAGTACACCCGCACTGCCCCAGCCCGTGCCAGCGCCGCAGAAAACACCGCTTCATCTTGCGCCAGCGTAACGGTGGGAATATCCGTGGCCACGCCTTGCCCGGTGGGCTTAAGCACAACCACCGGCTTGGCCGATGCAGCGGCGCGCAGCGCACTCATAAACCGCCGCACTTGCGCGCGGCTGGTGGCAATGTCATCCAGATACACCACGATTGCATGCGTACGCGGATCGGTCGCGCAGTAGTCAAGCAACCCGGCCAGTCCGGTTTCGCCGCGTACACCGCAACTGGCCACCAGAGAAAAACCTACTTGCGTATCCGCCGCCCAGTCCAGCATGGCGCCGGTGAGCGATACCGATTGGACCAGCAGCGCAATACTGCCTTGCGCGGCCAGCGGCATGGCACTGGCGTTTAACCCCACATGCGGCAGTTGCAGGCCAAATGCATGCGGGCCAAGCAATGCGATGCCGGCGTGGGCGGCCAGCACATGCGCCGCATCAGACACCTCAGGTTCCACGTGGCCGGGCATGACCACCGCCGTGGCGACTTTGCGCTCACATAACTGACGCAGCGTAGTCAGCGCGCAAGCTGGCGCCACCATCGCCACAGCAAGATCAAAGCCGCCTCGCGGCGCGGTAAACATGCCCTCTGCATCCACCATGGCATAGTCCACCTGCAGCGTTTCACCCAGCGCCACGGCGGGCGCGGTAGTGCTCTGGTGCAGCACCAGCACCCGGCGCGGCGCCAGCAACGCAGCAAGGCGATACGGCATCACAAACTCGGCAAATCGGGCGGCGGTGGATCGATTTGCAGCAACACGCGGATATGCTGCGCAACGCTGGCCGCGAGCGCATGCAGGTCATAGCCGCCTTCAAGGCTGGAGACCACGCGCCCTTGCGAATGTTTGGCCGCGACTTGCGCCAGTACGTGCGTCACCCAGCGGTAATCATTCTCGGTCCAGGCCAAGCGGCCCAGATCGTCAGCACGGTGCGCATCAAATCCGGCGGAGATCATGACGAGCTGCGGCTTGTACGCATCAAGCGCCGGCAGCCAGTGCTGCACCACCGCTTCGCGCAGCGCCTTGCCGTCACTGCGCGCCGCCAGCGGCACATTGATCATGTTTGCACCCAGCGGCTCTTCACCGCAAAACGGGTACAAATCGCGTTCGAAAGTGGAGCACATGAGCACATTGGGATGGTCTGCAAAAATGTCTTCGGTGCCGTTGCCGTGGTGCACATCGAAATCAATGATCGCCACGCGCTCAAGGCCGTAAGTGGCAATGGCATGGGCAGCGCCCACCGCGATGTTGTTGAAAAAACAAAACCCCATGGCCCGGTTGCGCTGCGCATGATGCCCCGGCGGGCGCACCGCCGCAAAGGCGCGAAAACCCGGTGCCTGCATGACATGATCCACCGCCGCAACCACCGCGCCCGCTGCATGCCGCGCCGCATGCAGCGTAGCGGGGTTCATCGCAGTGTCAGCATCAATCCGCGCCATGCCACTGGCCGGCGCGGTGCGCTCTACCAAATCCACGTGCTCGGCGGCATGTGCGGCCAGCAATTGTTCCCGTGTCGCCGCAGGTGCGTCCTGCGCATCCATCAAATCCAACAACCCGTCTGACAGCAATCGGTCATGGATCGCCGCCAAACGCTCCGGGCACTCAGGGTGGTGCTCACCCATGCTGTGTTTGAGGGATGACGGGTGGGTAATGTAGGCAAGTGTCATAAGCCACAGATTGCCATATGAAGAGCGCAATTGCGAGGCGAGCTCCTCAGAACGATTACGCAATATCCATGCGGCTTTTGGAGCAAAAATGGCTCAAAATGCTCATGGATATTGCGTAGAGCACTTTAAAAACGGTGCTATCCGCGCCGCTCACTCAGGTAGCGCTTGGCGCGGAAATAGATGAGCAGTACTACCGCCACAAACGCCATGCCACCGATCGTCCACCAAAAACCTTCACGGTCTTTTAGCAGCGGCATGTGCTCAAAGTTCATGCCAAAGACACCGGTGATCAGGGTCAGCGGCGCGAAGATAGCGGTGATCACAGTGAGTGTGCGCACAATTTGATTGGTGCGGTGGCTCATTGCGGAAAAGTGCAGTTGCACGGCGCTTTCGGCGCTGTTTTCCATCCGCCGCGCGTGGTTGAGCACGCGCGAGACATGCTCCATCACATCGTTGATGCGCACCAGCAAAATGTCGCGCTGGCCGCCGTCGATGTTGTCGATCACGCTATCACGAAACTCTTGCAGCGCGTCGTATTGTTCTTCAGAAAGCTGCTCAAGCTTGCGGATTTCAATCCGCGCTTCCAGCAGCGCCGTCCAGTCTGAAAACGCGCGGCGCGGATCAAGCAGCTCGCGCTGCCAGCGGTCCAGTTGCTGGGTTAACGGCACGCGTAGATCCAGGTAACTGTCGACCAGCACGTTGAGGATGCGCAGCATGACTTCTTCTGGCCCCGTCATACCGCGCGGGCTTTGGCCATTACTTTCGCCGCGCCGCGGCACATCCTGTAGCTTGGCGCAGAAGTTGTTGAGCACGCGGCTCTCCGCGCTTCTCACGGTGACCAGCACGCGGTCGCCGCAGAAAAATGTGATTGGCCGCGTGGCGATAGCGGCTAAGGCTTGCGGCAAAGCGCGCCGTTTTGCGGCTTTCCCGGTTTTCTCTGGCGCTGGCTGTGCAGGATCGAGCGGCAACTCGCCACCCATGCTGAGCTTGCGAAACACCACCATGTCATAGTCACTGGTGGTGTCAAAAAAACTGGGGTGCTGGAGATTGACGCAGTCGATCAGATGCAGATCAAACACGCGAAAACCGGCCAGCTGCGCAACTTGATCACGCCATGCCTCTGGGTTGGCATTGACTTCGTCATGCGTGCAATCAATCCACGCTACGCCTTTGGGCGGCACAAGCTGCGGCGCGCTTGGGTCTTGTTTGCGCGCTACACCGCCTTCGAAGGTAAAGATTTGCATGCTTGGCCGGCCTATTTCTTGGCCAGCAGCCGCGCCGCGTCACGCGCAAAGTACGTCAGCACGCCATCTGCGCCGGCGCGCTTGAACGCAAGCAGGCTTTCCATCATCACCGCATCATGATCGAGCCAGCCGTTTTGTGCAGCGGCCTTGATCATGGAGTATTCGCCGCTGACCTGATAGGCAAACGTCGGCATCGCAAACGCGTCTTTCACCCGCCGCACAATATCCAAGTAAGGCATGCCGGGCTTGACCATCACCATGTCTGCGCCTTCGGCAATATCCAGTGCCACTTCGCGCAGCGCTTCGTCAGAGTTGGCCGGGTCCATTTGGTAGGTTTTTTTGTTGCCCTTGCCCAGATTGTTCGCAGAACCCACCGCGTCACGAAACGGGCCGTAAAACGCACTGGCATATTTGGCAGCGTAGGCCATGATGCGGGTGTGGATAAAGCGGTGGTTTTCTAACGCGGTACGAATCACACCAATGCGGCCGTCTTGCATATCAGAAGGCGCCACAATGTCCACGCCCGCGCCGGCCTGCAGCAGTGCCTGCTGGCGCAGTAGCTCTACGGTCTCGTCGTTCAGCACGTAGCCGCTATCGTCAATCACGCCATCCTGACCGTGGCTGGTGAATGGATCAAGTGCAACATCGGTGAGCAAGCCCAGTTCTGGGAATCTTTTCTTCAGTTCCTGTACTGCTCTGGGCACCAAGCCACGCGGATTAAGTGCTTCTTTGCCATCTGCCGTTTTAAGTGCCGGTTCAATCACCGGGAACAACGCCATCACCGGAATACCTAACTTGAGTGTGTCCTCTGCTACCGCAAATAGAGTGTCGATTGATTTGCGCTCTACACCCGGCATGGAGGCCACAGGTTGCGTAATGCCCACGCCCTCCACCACAAACACTGGGTATATCAAGTCATCACAGGTAAGCGCGTGTTCACGCATGAGGCGGCGCGAGAAGTCATCACGCCGCATGCGGCGCGGGCGGCTATGTGGATAGGATGGCAATGGAATACTCATGATGAGGGACTGTCAAAAATGGTCACATTGAACAGTGTAGTGATTCGGGAGAAACATTAAGTAACACCTCGGGGGAATATCCTACAGAAGCTGCCTTGAACTTTCGCTGCTATGCGCCATCTTATAAGCAGACGATGCGTCGTCTCCCGCTTCTCCTCCCTGAGCGGGTGTCGCTTTAGATTCCCCTTATGCTAGGGCGACGTTCCGGCCCCGATGGTTCCCCTTCCATCGGGGCTTATTTTTTCCAGCCTTGCTTTGAGCTACTGCGCAGCCCGCACTTTGCGCTGCGTTGCTCAGCGTACCTATGTACGCCTGCGCTACTCCCGCCAATATCAAGCTGCTCGCTACGCTCATGACTGCGGCTGGGCAACTCTTTTACCCTCTCCCTTCAAGGGAGAGGGCAGGGGTGAGGGAGGGATTTCGAGCCGCATGCGGCGAGCCTCCCGAACGGCTCTGGCTTGCAAGCCAGAGCGCGCACTGCAAGTGAGGGTGAGATATCGCAAAGGCTGTTAAGCCGCTTTGCTCTCAACCTCGCCACCCGCCCGCGCAATCACGCCCTCCAACCACTGCGCATACACACACTTCGCAAACGCTTGCATCACTGGCAACTTAGCAGGCAGTTGCGCGCGCACTTCGTGCTCTTCTTGCACATGCCCGCCAGGAAAACGCTCACGCAGCACGCCGCTGCCTTCAAACCAGTGCAGAAGGTTTGCCGCGTTCAGCTCAATGTGCGGTTGAAAGGCAATATGCGGGCCGATGGCAAAGGCTTGGTCGGGGCAGCGCGGATGGGTTGCGATGCGCACTGCACTTTTGGGTACCTCAAACGATTCAAAATGCCAGTGCGCCACCGGCACCTCAGAGCCCGCAGCCTCGCCAAACCAGTGCTGTGCGGCGGCATTGTCCTCAAGCTGCAGCACATCCCAGCCAATTTGGTGATGCGGGTGCGGTGCCACGCGCGCGCCCGCCACATGCGCCATGAGCTGTGCGCCCAGGCAGTGGCCGATCACCGGAATGCCCTGTTCCATCGCGCGGCCGATCAGGCGCAGCACCGGCTGCATCCACGGCAGATCATCGCCCACCATCATCGGCCCGCCCATCAAACAGTAGGCGCTGTATTCATGCGCCTTGGCGGGCACCGCTGCGGCAGAATCAACTTCGAGATCAAGGCGCAGCAAGCGAAAAGGCGTACCGCGCTGCTGCAAAAACACGCCGAACTCGCTGGGATGGTTCATACGGTCAAATTGAAGAATTGCGATTGGTTTCATTCGCGCAGGTTCAAGTGGCTCTACAGTGCGGGTGTAAAACACCGTATTCTGCCAACCACTTTGCAGCGCTGCCAGCGCAGCATTTCAATTGGGCAAAGAAACCACACTCAGGCGCAGGCAGCGGCTGAATTTAGGAATCATCGATGACCGATCATCAATTTGCTTTTCTGTCACAAGGCGGTTTTTTGGGTGCGCCTGCGCCATCAAACCAGCGGTTCTGCGCCGCCGGCGTTGCCTTTGATTCCGCCACCACTAACCGCCCCGGCGCGCGCTTTGGCCCGCGCCAAATCCGCAGCGCCAGCATGATGCTATGTGATGCAACGCACCCACACTTTGACACCTCACCGCACGGCCACTTGGCCGATGTGGGCGACTTGCTGCTGCCCAACACCAGTTTGGCGGACATGCGCAAAGCGCTTGAACCGCAAGCCGCCGCGCTGATTGCCAAGCACCACATGGTGTGGCTGGGCGGCGATCATTCCATCACGCTCTCGCTTTTGCGCGCCTACAAAAAAGTGCTGGGCAAACCGCTGGCGGTGATTCACTTTGATGCGCACTGCGACACGTGGAGCGATCACTTTGGCGAGCCTTCCGGCCACGGCACCTGGGTATATGAAGCTGTGCAAGAAGGCTTGGTCGTGCCGCAGGCATTTGTGCAACTCGGCATCCGCTCCGCTGGCGAGCGCGCCGCGCGCGAGTACATCAACACGGTGGGCGGGCGCGTGTTCACTGCGCGTGAGCTGCGCGGGCTAGATAACGCCGCGCAATTGGCACCGGTGCTGGATGACATCCGCGTGCGCCTCACACAAGCAGGCGCGCCTGTGTATGTGAGCCTGGACATTGATTGCCTTGACCCCGCGTTCGCCCCCGGCACCGGCACGCCCGAACCCGGCGGCATGACCACGAATCAAGTGCTCACCGTGCTGGAAGAACTCTGCGCCGGGCCGCACAACTTTGTCGGCATGGACTGCGTAGAAGTTGCGCCGCCGTATGACCATGCAGAGCTCACCAGCAACGCCGCGGCGAATTTTGTGTGGACGTATTTATGTGCGCGGTTGGCGGTGAAGTAACCGGTCTATCAAGATGCCTCTGAGACTCGAAGCCGCCGCCGTTGCCCTCGCCAGCAACTCCTACTACGAAGCCACTGCGCACCCCGCGCCGCAGCGCGCCGCGCTGCAAGACAACATCACCACCGACGTCTGCGTTGTCGGCGGTGGCCTCGCAGGCATTTCCACTGCCCTTGAATTGGCTGAGCGCGGCTACAACGTGGTGCTGCTTGAAGCGCGCCGCGTGGGCTGGGCTGCCTCCGGCCGCAATGGCGGGCAGGCATTGATCGGTTTTGCCAGCGATCAAGACGAGTATGAAAAGCAGCTCGGCCTGGCCGATGCTAAACGCGCCTTCAATATCACCATCGAAGCGCTGGAGCTGCTGCGCGCGCGCATTGCCAAATACAACATCGCCTGCGATTGGGTGCCCGGCGCGCTCTCATGCTCAGTCACACAAGCCAAGGCCAAAACACTGGACGCGTGGGTGGAAAAGATGCGCAGCGTCTACGGCTACACACATCTATCCAGCATTGCGGCCAGCGACATTGGTGGCTGGGTGCAGAGCAAACGCTATGTCAACGGCGCGATCGACACACTCGGCGGCCACTTGCATCCACTCAATTACACGCGCGGCCTGGCTGCTGCGGCAGAAAACGCCGGCGCAAAAATCTACGAACAGTCACCCGTGCTTGAAGTCACGCCAGCCTCCCAAGCTAGGGGCAAAGCGCGCGTGAAAACCGCGGGTGGCGAGGTACGCGCAAATTTTGTCATGCTCGCGGGCAACATGCATTTGGGCGGCGTTGCGCCCAGCTTGGAGGCCCGCATCATGCCGGTGGGCACCTACATCATGGCCACCGCACCGCTTGAAAAAGCGCGCGCCGATGCGCTCATCAAAGACCGCGCCGCCGTGTGCGATACGCAGTTCGTGCTGGACTACTACCGCGTCACCGGCGACGATCGCATGCTCTTTGGCGGCCGCGTCAGCTACTCCACGCGCAGCCCGGCCAACCTCAAAGAGACCATGCGCGCCAAGATGCTGCGTGTGTTTCCGCAGCTGGCTGATGTGGCCGCAGATTTCGCCTGGGGCGGCTTTGTAGACATTTCCATGAACCGCGCGCCGGACTTTGGCCGCGTTGCACCAGACGTGTTGTACCTGCAAGGCTTCAGCGGCCACGGCGTGGCGCTCACCGGCATCGCCGGCAAACTCGCCGCAGAAGTCGTAGCCGGCCAAGCCGAACGCTTCGACCTGCTCGCGCGCATCAAACACCAAAGCTTCCCCGGCGGTGACCTGCTGCGCATGCCCGCACTGGTGCTGGGCATGGCGTATTACCGGTTGCGGGATTATTTGTAGAGCGCTCTGAAGGGCTCTACGCAGTATTCATGCGGGTTTTGGGGCAAAAATGGCTCAAAAGGCGCATGGATATTGCGCAGCTTGCTTGAGCTACTTTAAGTTCTCAAGGCTTAAGCGGTATTACGCTGCTGGGTCAGGAGCTTGACCGCTAAGACGCCTAGTACTAAACCCATCACATAGCGTTGAATAGCGAGCCACATGCGATTCTTGGCGAACCACTCTGCCATGGCTGCAGCTGAAAGCGTGACCATGAGATTCACGGTTGAGCCGATACACACTTGCGTGACGCCAAGCACAAGACTCTGCGCGAGTACCGATCCTGATTCTGGCGAAATGAACTGCGGAAGAACCGACAGGTAAAAAATAGCGACCTTTGGATTCAAGATGCTGGTGAGCAGCCCCATTGTGAAGAGCTTGCGTGGCGGCTCGGGGGGCAGATCTTTTGCCTCGAAGGGTGAACGTGCACCCGGCCGAACGGCCTGCCAGGCAAGCCATAGCAGATAAAGCGCCCCAGCAAACTTAAGAAGTTCGTACCCAAGTGGCACCGCCATGAAAAGCGCGGTGAGGCCGATGGATGCACACAGCATATGAACCGTAAAGCCCAACACCACGCCGCACCACGACATGACCCCGGCAGTGCGGCCCTGGCAGATAGACCTGGAGATCAGGTAAATCATGTTTGGCCCTGGCGTAACGGCCATAAGCAACGCTGCGGCGGCAAAAATGATGAACTGTTGGAGTGAGATCATGATGAGATAGCGGAAGGTTGTTTCAAATTTGCCGAACGCTGTTTATGCACTGGGTACAGCGGCAACACACCCTTTCTGCACCTTGATCAAATATTTGAAAACCGGAAAGCGCGTGAGATAGCAGTATTGGCGTTTTATCCCTGACAATACCTGGGCACAACGCGCGGACACGACGCGCGGACACAACGGCGCTTTGCTGCTATTTGTCCAGACAGCAAGTTGAGGGCATGACGCAATATCCATGAGCCTTTCCAGCCAAAATGCCATGAAAACCCGCATGAATACTGCGTACTCTACTTTCAAACACCAAGAAAAAAGCCGTTTGGGGGCCACCAAACGGCTTTTTGTTTCGCAAGCTGCGTGCTTTAGATTTTCTTGATTTTCTCAAGCATCTTGAACACAGACTTGGGCGCGCCGACAAACAAACGCTTGTAGCGCTTGCCTAGGCAGCGGCGCTCCAGCGTGTTGCGGCGAGTGCGTTTACGCTCTGCCATGATGAATTTCCTTCAATTTCAACGTTGAACTGCGCATTTTACAGATTTTCGTCTGGCACTCTGACCGCGGCTATCCAAGGTGTGTCATTCCGAGCACAGCGAGGAATCTCCTCTCACGAAGGCGCAGATTCCTCGCGTTACTCGGAATGACGGCGGGCTGTGCTCGAAACGACGGACGGTTGTGCTCGGAATGACAAGCGGTCAAGCGGGTAGCGATTTACTCAGCCACTCTTCAAAATTACGAAAAGCATGCGCCTTGAAAGGCGGGCCTTCGTTGAAAATTTCGTGAAATGCACCGCCGATTTGACGCGCCGTCAACATTTGCGCGTTGGCCGCGGCGGCGTACATCTGGCTGCCGTGCGGGTGGACGAGTTGATCGTTTTCCGCCCATATGAGCAGAGTAGGCACGGCCAGCCGCGCGGCTTGCGCGTACACATACGCCTGCTCACGCACCATCCACGCCACCAGGCGCGCGGCGGCTTTGCTATGCACCAGCGGGTCTTTTTTGTAGGTGGCGACCACGGCCAGGTCGTGTGAAATACCCTCGATCTTTAAACCATTGTCCAGCCGCAGGTTGGGCGCAATCTTGGGCAGCGTAGCCACCAGAAATTTTTGCAGCGGATTAAGCCACAGCGCCAGCGCGGGTGAAGACAGCACGGCCGCGCGCACGAGCTCAGGTGTGCGGGTGATCAGCGAGGCCGTGGTGAGCCCGCCCATGCTGTGGCCGAGTATGGTGGGTTTGATGCCATCCATCTCCGTCACGCGGGCGACGATGGCGCGCGCATCCTGCACCAGCGCATCGTCTTGCGGCAGTCCGCCGCGCGGCCCATCACTGGTGCCGTGGCCGCGCGCGTCGTAGGTGGTAAGCGCAAAGCCGTGCGCGAGCAAGAACTCAATCACGTTGGTGTAGCGGCCTTGGTGCTCACCCAGGCCGTGCACAATCACAAACCGGCGAACTGGGGTAACAAGCGCAATGCCAGGCGGTGCATAGTCAATGCCGCGCAGCACGCAACCATCCGGGCGTTTCAACTCAAAGGGGTTCATGCGTTTGCCTTTCGTTCTGACCGGGCCGCACAAAAAAGCCGGGCGAACCCGGCTTGATTCCCGCAAAGTGTAGGCCGACTATTTGAAAAAGCGGAAGAAGGTCGCTGGGAAGACGGCTTTTTCTGCGTCCAAAAACCCAGATCCGGTTTTGGCGTCATAGCCTTTATCAAAGACGGTGGGCGTTGCAAATGGATCGTCCATGTCCGTAGCAATGATGCGCATCAGCGGCCCGATCGCAAAGGCTGGGATGCGCATGCGTGAAGCCTCTTGCATCAGCGCGGCCACACCCGCAGCGTGCGGCGCAGATGCAGAGGTGCCAAAGAAATTGGGGAGCCCGTCTGGTTCAAAGTCAAACCCAAAAAAAGTGGTGTTGCCGCCGTTGGGGCTGCACACATCGGGCTTGCGGGTGTCCAGCGGCACAAAAAGGCGGTTGCCATTCTGATCGCGCGTACGCTTGAAGCCACCCACAGAAGAAAACAATTGCGGGCGCGGACCGGTCGCATCATTAATCCGGTCGTACCGCACAGCGCAGCTGGAAATGATCCACTCGGAATTAGAGTGCCCCAGAATCGTGGGTTTGTTGAACAGGTTCACCCGGTCAAATTCCACCGGATTGCCGGAGTCAAACGCGACAATCTTGAACCCGCCGGGCACACCGCCGGCGGAAGCGCTGGCGCGGCCCACCCCCACATGGAGCGTGACCACGGCATTGGGGTCCGGCGGGTTGAATGAAAAGCCGATGGCTTCCACCGCGTCGGCGTCGATGTCGTTAAACGCGCTGGCAAACAGCACATTCACGCCTTGCGACTCAAGAAAAACAAACAGATCCAGATCAGACTGCGCGCCGCGCTTGTTGATCGAGGCGGAGGCAAACGGTTCGTCCCACTGCATCACAAAAGTAATGTCTGCACCGGCGGGCACGGTGATTGGAAAGGTCGCGGCGCCATTGCCCCAATCATGCAGTTGCCATTTGCCTTGGCTCACACCATCGACCAGCAAATCCTTCGCCGGCAGCGCCTTGAACATGCCTTCTACCGAATCGCGGTCGCGGTTGCCGGCCGAGCTGAACACGACGGTATTGTTTTTCAAACCCACATCGCGCGCGGCCAAGCCGATCGGGCTGGGCTGATACCAGGGGTCGGAAAACCAGCTGATGTCATCTACCACCACCGTGGCGCCGGCTTTGGCCAGCGCGCGCACGCCGTCTGCATGATCCAGCACACTCTGCGGCCCGTAAAAAGCCAGCGCCGCGCCGGGCGCAACGTCGTGCACGATCTCACCCATGCCGCGGCCTTCATCGGTGCCTTCACCGGGCGGGGCGTCTTGCAGAATATTGACCGGTGTGACAAAGCCATTCGGGTTACCCGGCCCAGGCAAGTCGCCCGAGGCAATGCCCGCAGGTGCGCCGCCCAGCGCGTTCCACGAATCTGACAAAATGCCCACCGTTGCGCCCTTACCGTTGACGCCGAACTTGGCGCGGGCAATGTCAGACTTCTGCCCTGGATCGCCCTGTGAGGTCACGGCGCCAATATTGGTGACATACCGCGCGCTAGGCCGCACAAATTTGGCCTGCGTGACTGAAGCGAGTTTTTCAACACTGGCCAGCGGCATATCCGCAAGCACCAGGTTGCCCGACACGCGCACGTTGGTTGCGCCGGCGGCGGATAGTTGCGCCATCAGCGCAGCATCGTCGCCGCGCGACAAGGCTTCAATCCGCACCGCGGCAGCGCCTACACGCGGCCCATGCATCGTCAGCCCGGCAATGCCGCCGGGAGCAGCCTGCGGCGTGCTGCGTCTTGCGGCGGGCGCAGACCCTTGCGCTTCCTTGAGCATCATCAACGTTGGGTCTACCGCCCCGCGCATGTGCTCGGCCAGCGCACGCGCCGCCACATCAGGACTGATCTTGGCCGGACTTCGGTCCGCCGCACTCACATGACCGCTCAGCGAGAGCAGAACACTTACACAGCTTGTGGCAAGCAACATGGCTTTCATCGTGCTATCCCTACGTAGGAGTTGATGGAAGGCCTTTCGCCGCAACCGGTTCGGTTTGGGAAAGGGTTCCAAAGGTAGGCAGGGCGCGCGCGCGGCACAAGACCCCAAATGCAGGATTAAGACGGGCGGTAGGGCGAAGGTTGCTTAGAAGAGATCTCGTTTTCAAACGCGGTCGCGTTGGTGCTGTTGCTATGCGCGTTGCAGCCACAGCCCCTTGAGATACTCCCCTTCCGGGTGCGTCATCGCCATGGGATGATCGGTGCCCGCCGCCAGGCGGCGCAGTAGTTGCGCGTCAATGCGCGCATCGGCCACTGCGCCGGCCACGATCTTTTGAAATAAATCTACGGTAATCGCGCCGCTGCATGAATACGTGAGCAAATGGCCGCCGGGTTTGAGCAGTTTTAAACCCTTCAAGTTGAGTTCTTTGTACGCGCGCGCGGCTTTGTCCACGTGCTGCGCGCTCGGTGCGAACTTGGGCGGGTCAAGAACAATTACGTCAAAGCGCCGCTCCTGCGCCAGCATTTCTTTGAGGCTGTCGAACACATTTTCACAGCGCCATTCTGCGCGCGCGGAATCAAGCCCGTTGAGTTCCACGTTGCGCGCACCCATGTTCAGCGCGTCTTGCGATGAATCGATCGATACCGCACGCGCCGCGCCGGCCTTGAGCATGGCCCGCGTAAAGCCGCCGGTGTAGCAAAAGCAGTTGAGCACGTCTGCATTCTCAATGCCGGCGACAATCTGCGCGGCTTGCAGGCGGCTGTCGCGCTGGTCAATATAAAAACCGGTCTTATGGCCTTGCAGTACATCGACGTGGTACTTCGCGCCATGCTCTTCAACTTGCACCGGATTGCGTAGCTCACCTCGCAGCACGCCTACTTTTTCTTCCAGGCCTTCGCGGGCGCGCACGGCGGCATCGCTACGCTCCACTGCGACTGTGCAGCCGGTGGCTTGCATGAGCGCATCGGTGAGCACGTCTTTCCAGCGCTCTACGCCGGCGGCGAGAAACTGAATCACCAGTGTGTCGGCATAGCGGTCTGCGACCAAACCCGGCAGCCCGTCCGCCTCGCCAAACACTAAGCGGATGGCATTGGTATGCGCCGCCAAGTGCGCGCGCCGCGCCACCGCGGCCTGCACGCGCTTGTGCAGCCACTCGGGCGACACATATTCGGCCTCCACAAAACTCCACGCCCGCGCGCGAATCTGGCTCGCTTCTGAATACGCCGCCCAGCAGAGAAACTTGCCATCGTGCGACACCACCTTCACCGCATCGCCCGGCCCCGGCTTGCCGTTGAGCTTTGCGACGGCGTTGGCAAAAATCCATGGATGGCGGCGCCACAGGGATTTTTCTTTGCCGGGTTTGAGGGTGAGGAGCATGTCGTGACGAATGGTTGATGGCAGTTTGTTGATGCTGTCATTCCGCGCGCGGCGAGGAATCTTTGCCTACGTAAGACGAGATTCCTCGCTGCGCTCGGAAGGACAGCATTTTAATTAAGCAGTACGCAATATCCATGCGCTTTTTCAGCCATTTTTACCTGGAAAGGCCCATGGATATTGCGTACTTACCGATTTTCATCAATTTGACGGGCGCTGCATCAGCGCCTGCCACGACCAGACCGGCCAATCGCTGCGCTGCTGGCCACCCGTGCCACCGTAAATCACGCAGCCGCCTTCCAGGTGTTCGCCATGCGCTTTGGCAAATTGTGCCAGGCCGCGAAAGTAGTCTGGGTTGACGGTGGCGCCTGCCTTGATTTCTACCGCACGCATCTTGCCGCCGGCGGGCAGCAGCAGATCCACTTCATTGCCGGTGGAATCCCGGTAAAAGTACATCGGTGTGTTGTCGCCACGGCTCCACTTGTCTTTGAGCGCTTCCATCACCACCATGTTTTCAAACAAACTGCCCCACAGCGGATCGCGCGCGACCTGCTGTGCAGCATGCAGGCCCAGCAGCCAGCTTGCCAAGCCTACATCGTAAAAATACAGTTTTGGGCTCTTGATGAGGCGCTTGCCAGTATTGGTAAACCACGGCGGCATCAAGTGCACGATGTAGCTGGTCTGCAGCAAATCAAGCCATGCCTGGGCGGTGGACTGTGATACGCCCGCATCATTGCCCAGGCTGGTGAGATTGACCAGTTGCCCAACGCGCCCCGCACACAAGCGCACAAAGCGTTCAAAGCGGCGCAGATCATGCACTGCTGTGAGCTCGCGCAGATCGCGCTCCACATACGTAGAAAAATACGCAGACAGCGCTTGCACTGCATCCAGCTTGCGGTGATGAATACGCGGATAAAAACCCCGGCAAATCCACTGTGCTGCGGTTTGCTTTGCCGCGCCGGGTGTGAGCCGCACCGCTTCAGCAAGACTAAAGGGCAGCAAGCGCAGCACCGCGGTACGCCCCGCAAGCGACTGCGTGACACCCCGCATCAGTTCAAACTGCTGGCTGCCGGTGAGCACAAAGCGACCGGCGCGGGGATCTTCATCCACCATACCCTGCAGGTAAGACGTGAGCTGCGGCGCGCGCTGAATTTCATCCAGGATTGCCCCGCTTGCGAAGCCGGCCAAGAACCCGCGCGGATCATCCGTGGCGAAGCGGCGGGTGTCGGGGTCTTCCAGCGTGATGTATTGCTTGCTGGGAAAAACCGTTCTTGCCAGCGTAGTCTTGCCGCTTTGGCGCGGCCCGGTTAGCGTAACGATCGGGTACTGCGCTGCGAGCTTCTCAAACAGAGGCTGAATATCGCGTGGGATCATGCGCAGTAGTGTACTGCGGTTTTTTGCAGATACAGGAAAATTTCGCGGATTTGCAAAAACCCGGAGGCGGATAACGGGATTTTTTGAGGTTGTCATTCCGAGCGCAGCGAGGAATCTCGTCTTGCGTAGGCAAAGATTCCTCGCTACGCTCGGAATGACAGCATTTTAAATTGGCACTACGCAATATCCATGCGCTTTTTCAGCCATTTTTGCCTGGAAAAGCTCATGGATATTGCGTAGAGCAAGTCAAAATCACCGCTTTTTCGCTCTAGGATGTGCCGCGTCATACACCTTAGCGAGGTGTTGAAAATCCAGCTTGGTGTACACCTGCGTGGCGGCAATGCTGCTGTGGCCGAGCAGTTCTTGCACGGCGCGCAAATCTTGGCTGCTTTGCAGTACGTGGCTGGCAAACGAGTGGCGCAGCATGTGCGGATGGACGTGTACGGCGCTGCCCGCAGCGCGTGCTTGCGCTTTGAGCGCTTGGCGCACGGTGGTGTCGCCAATGCGCTGGCCGCGCGCGCCGACAAAGAGCGCAGGCTCTTGCGGTGCAGCGAGGGTGCCACGCACTGCCAGCCATGCGCGCACCGCGTCCAGCGCCTTGCCGCCGGCGGGCACGGTGCGGCGCTTGCTGCCTTTGCCGGTGACGGTGATTTCTGCGCCGGCCAGATCAATCCAGCCCAGCGCGTCTTTGCTGGCCTGCACGTCCAGCCCGGTGAGTTCAGAGATGCGCAAACCGCTGCCGTACATCAGCTCGGCCATGGCGGCGTTGCGCAAAGAAGCAGGCGATCCGTCATGCGGCGCGTCCATCAGCGACATGGCGGCATCTACCGGCAGCGCTTTGGGCAGGCGCTTATCGGCCTTGGGCGGGCGCACGGCGCGCGCCGGGTTTTCAGCAAGCAGCCCTTGCCGCACGCGCCACGCAAAATAGCCACGCAGCACCGAGAGCATGCGGCCAATCGACCGCGGCGTTAAATCACGGCCACGCAATTGCGCAGCCAGGGCGCGCACATCGCGCTCGGTGAGCGTATCGAGTTCTTTGCCTTTGGCCGCGTGTGGCAGCACTTCAAGCAGCGTGCCAAAGTCGGCCTGGTAGGTGCGCAACGTGGTGGCCGACAGGCGCCGCTCCACGCGCAGATGTTCAACATACTGCGCAAGGAGTGGAGCGATTGGCTGCGTCATCGCATTATGAATGCGCGCGCGCCACCGCGGCTTTGGGCATTGGCAACAGGCGCGACAATGCAGCAGATGCGGTAACCGCCATGCGCGCCAGCATCGTCACGCCCATCTCAGATGAAAAGCGCGACGGGTCGGGCGAGCCCAGCACGATCAGGCCAAATGCTTGCGGCGCAGCGCCAATGCGCAGCGGCAATAGCGCAACCGATTTGGCATCGCCTTCCAACCACTCAGCCGCCGCATAGCCCGCGTTAGGCCCGCAATGCGGCGCGGACAAGCTGTTGGCAAAGGTGATCACATCCACCGCCACCGGCGCGCCGCAAGGCAGATGTTCAAAAGCCGCATCCAGTTCCCAGATGCGCATGGCGGCCAGTGGCACGTTGAACTGATTGCGCAGGCCTTGCACGGCCAGCTCGGGCAGATCGCCCGCATCGCGCGCACCCACGAGCGGGCGCGTCCACGCGGCGAGTTTTTCCACAATCGCGTCGTTTTCCACACCCATGCGCACCAGATCTGCCAGGCGCTGTTCTTGCACGCGCAGCTTTTCCTTGACGGTGTAGAGCTGCCGCTCGACGAGCGACACCGCTTTGCCCCCGTGCGGATTGGGCACAGTCAGGCCGGCGAATACATCGGCATGGACATCAAAAAAATCCGGATGGTCGCGCAAAAACTGCGCCACCGTTTGCGCTTCGAGTTCGCGTGTCATAGCTCAACTTCCCCCTCAAATACGGTCACTGCCGGACCGCTTAAATAGGCCATCTGCCCCTCACCCGCCCAGCTTACCGAAAGCAGCCCGCCGCGCGCATGCACGGCAACCGGCGAAGCCAGCACGCCGCGCCGGATACCCGCCACCACTGCGGCACACGCTCCTGTGCCGCAGGCCAGCGTTTCGCCTACGCCGCGTTCCCACACGCGCAGCTTGATGGTGTGCGCGTCCAGCACCTGCATGTAACCGGCGTTGACGCGCGCGGGAAACGCTGCGTGATGTTCGATCAGCGGCCCTTCCGTCGTGACGGGCGCGGCATCCACATCCTGCACAATTTTCACCGCATGTGGGTTGCCTAAATTCACCACGCTGATCCAGCGCTCGTTGCCCGCGACTTCGAGCGCGTACAAAGTTTCTGCACCCTCAGTGCGCGTGTGCAGCACGCCAGGCACAAAGGGGATCTGCTCCGGCGCAAAGCGTGGCACGGCAATCTGCACGGTCACATTGTGCTCTGCGTCTTCAGACAATTCGATTACGCCAAAGCTCACTTCAACCTTCACGCGCGATTTGGTGGTGAGCCCTTTTTCGCGCACGTAGCGCACAAAGCAGCGCGCGCCGTTGCCGCAATGCTCCACTTCACCACCATCCGCGTTGATGATGCGGTAAGAAAAATCGTTGGCCGGATCTTTGGGTTTGCCCACCAGCAAAAACTGGTCTGCGCCAATGCCAAAGCGCCGGTTTGCCAAGGCTTTGAACTGCGCGGGTGTTATTTGCAGCGGCACGGCCATCTCATTGAGCACGACAAAATCGTTGCCCGCGCCCTGCATCTTGGTAAACGCCAGTTTCATGCACGAATTATCGCACCTTGCCTCGCGCTACGATCACACGCGCTTGCATGGAGAAGCACCATGATCGACTATGTGACAGTTGGCACCAATGATTGGCAGCGCGCGCAGCGTTTTTATGACACCGTGCTGGCCACCATCGGCTATGCGCGCGACTATGAAGACGATCAATACATCGGCTGGACGCCGGGTGGCGCCGCCGGCCTGCCCGGCTTTGTGATTGCCAAGCCGTTTGACGGCAAGCCGGCCAGCGTGGGCAACGGTGTGATGGTGGCCTTTGGCGCGGCCACGGTTGCACAGGTGCATGCGTTTTACGATACGGCGCTCGCGCAGGGCGGCAAAGATGAAGGCCCGCCCGGCATCCGCCCGCACTATGGGCCGGACTTTTACGTGGCGTACATGCGTGATTGTGACGGCAACAAGCTGGCGTGCGTGTGCCGCACGCCGCGAAGTGAGAAACCTACTTGATCTGCGCAGTCAAGGTTCTGGTGTTCAAGCCGCAACCACTGGCCTTGCGCGTGACTTCGACATTGGTGAAAGTAAACGGCTGCTCGGGCGTGGTGCTGGTGCGCGATGCGCTGACCGCCACGTTGTAGGTGCCCGGCCGGTCAAAACCGCCCGACAGTGACGATACGAGTTGGTTGGCGGCTGTGGAGCCGGTCATCCGCTCGGTATACGCGCCGTCGGTCAGTGTGCCGCTGGCCAGCACAAAGGCGGGCGCGCCGCCGTTGGCTTCAACAAATTGCACGACCACGGCTGCTTCGGCAATTGCGGGGCACACAATGCCGCGTTGATCATCGCCCGGCCTAGCGCCATCGCCGCCGCATGCGGAAAGAAATACGATGGACGCAGCAACTACATATCCCTTCATTCTTCACCCCTTGGCGCGTTCAGAACAGCGTAATGGTTTTGAGTAAAGTTGACGCAAGAAAGTTCAACATGCAGTACGCAATATCCATGCGCCTTTTCAGGCAAAAATGCCTGAAAAGGCGCATGGATATTGCGTAGACACATACAAATCATACTCCCAGCGGCTTCACACTGCCCGCCGGCAACTGCGCATACAACCGCTGGCGAAACGGGTGATCGGCCACGGTGATGGTGTGGCGCGGACTATCGACCTGCTGCAGATCGGGCCGCGCCTGTTCTTGCGCAATCAGCTCTGCGACATCGCCGGGTGGCTGCCATGCACCGGTGATGTGCCGCGCCGCAATCTTGGCCTGCAATTCAGCCGCGGGCCAGATGCAGCCCAGCGGTTGAAACAGTCCGATGAAGTACAGATTGCGAATGTTCGCAGGCAGCATACGCAAATAAAGCGGCACCGGCCCGCGCGAAAAATCGATCAAGCTTTTGTCAAAGAACGGATGGTCGATCCAGTAACCGGTGGCGCAAATGAGGGTGTCCACCTCAATTGCGTCGCCGTTCTTGAAGTGCACCGTGTTGCCGTCAAAGCGCGCGATCTCACCATGCGGCTTGATCTTGCCGTGCCGTACAAAGTAGTACAGCTCGCTGTTCAGCAGCGGATGCGTTGCGCCCAGGTGATGGTCCGGCGCAGGCAGGCCGATGGCTTCATTTTTGCCATTCACCAGCAGCAATAACTTCTCTGAGATAAAGCGCCGCAGCAGCTTGGGAATCCAGAGCATTTTGAGATTGGTCACGTCCGGCGGCGCACCGAGCAGGAACTTGGGCACGATCCAGTAGCCGCGCCGCCAGCTGATATGCGTGGCAGCAGACACGCGGCTGGTTTCCACCGCAATATCCGCCGCCGAATTACCGCCGCCGATCACCAGCACGCGCTTGCCGGCAAACGGCGCGGCGCGTTTGAAGCTATGGCTATGCAAAAACTCGCCGGTGAAATTGCCGGGATACTCCGGCCAGCGCGGCTTGTAGTGGTGGCCGTTGGCGACCATCAGCGCGTCAAACACATGCGTGTGCTGCACGCCGTTTTGTTCCACCGTGACTTGCCAGCGCGCATCCGCATCCTGCGTACACGCGATCACGCGCGTACCAAATTGAATGTGTTTGATCACGCCAAAGTGCTTGGCGTAGCTTTCAAAATAAGCCAGCAACTGCGCGTGCGAAGGATAGTCTGGGTAGTCGGCCGGCATCGGAAAGTCGTGAAACTGGCTGAGCAGTTTGCTGCTGATGATGTGCGTGGTTTCAAACACGCTGGA